>JAESQQ010000682.1 GCA_016765095.1 Planctomycetota bacterium
AGGAAACGGTCCCGACAGGCGTGGAACCAGTTGAGGATCAGCTCGCGGTGGCGGCGAAGCAAGCGGGCGACCCTCTTCATGGGGTTGATCTGAGAACGCGCCCTTCGCGCCGACGCAGTTCCCTCCGGTTCTCGTGTGAGAACGCACCCGAGTGTCGCAACGCACAGTTGCGGGGCTGAGGGGGCTTGTTGCCCCCTCGCGCAGGGTGTCTTCTTGCAGGACGGCCACCCAGGCTGCCCATGCGCTCTCCACCGGTGCCAGCGAGTGCAGTCCCCAAAGGACTTATCAGCCGATCTTCAAGAAGTCACCCACAGATTCTGCGGAAGACCCCACTTCCCGACTCTCGCGCACGCGGCTGATCGCTTCGATCCCCCTCGCATCGATCCATCAAAACCACTGTGTCGAGGTACTAGTCGCTCGCAGGGGTCCACATCAGTCGGAACCCGACCTTGGGGTCGCGCTCTTCCCAGCCGACTGGCTCGCTGAGTCCCACGCCAAGCTCGTCTGTGGGGGTCGCGAAGTGCCCGCCGAACTGAGGCGAGCGGCCGGCCGACTTGCCACCGACCCACTCCGCGGCGTTTCCGAGGAGGTCGTATCCTCCCTGGGCCCCGACACCACCCTTGAAGGTCCCAACGGGACTTAGCGCGCCGAGGGTCCCGCCTGCGTTGAGGAAGGCGACGTTAGGTGTCCCGTCGCCCCAGGGGAAACGGTGTCCCTGGGGACCTTCGACCGCGGTCCGGAGCGCCTCGTGGTTGGCGACGGAGAAAGAGCCGCCGACGAACTTGGCGAAGCTGATCGCTCCGTAGAACGAGACCCCGGTCACCGGAAAGCGCTTGTTGCCTGACGATTGGGCTTCCCAGTCGAGGGGGGTGTAGTCGTGGTCCTCGGGGACGCGGTGGTCCAGCTTGGCCTTGCCGGCCTTGTGGGCCGTGAGAAAACGCGCGTATTCGGCCCGCGTGACCTCGGTTCGCCAGAGGTAGACCGGCGGGCGCTGAATGACCTCCACGCCTTTCCCTGGGCGGCGGAGGTAGGGACCCCCGCGCAGGAACACGGTCCGAGTCGCAAGCAAGCGGGTCAGGCTCGCTTCGCCCGAGAGGCTCGCTCGCTGATAGGCGTCGTCGGCTTCTTTGGGGAACCCGCCCGCGAGGAGGTTCTCGGCGACACGCTTCCAGACCGCGAGGTCGGCTTGGGCGTCGCAGCGGGCAAGGTCGTAGCCGATCAGCGAGCTGGCGCGGGTCCCTTCGCAGCGGGAATAGAGTTCGCCAAGCGCGTCGCGCGCTGCCCGGACCGACTCGTCCTTCTGGGCGGCGTCACCCGGCAGGATCGCGTCTCGCGCAGCCAGGGCTCGGAGCTCGACTTGCGCTAGCTCGCGGATCGCGTCGCGCAGGTCCGTAGGCTCGCTGAGCGAGGCGAGGGCGAGGTCTATGTTCTTGCGGGCGCTCGTGAAGTCTGGCAACTCGGTGAGGGTGCTCTGCCTGGTGGCTCGCGAGAGGGCCTGGTGTCCGGCGGCGGGCCCCTCGGGGAGCGTCATGGCGAACGCTCCTCCCAAGGCGCCGCCGACCACGACCAGGCTCAGGCCGAACCCGATCCAGCCCCCACCCTTCTTGGGCGCCGCGACGCTTGGGTCGCGGTGGCGTGCGGCGGCGGAGTGGCGGGAGGAGGGAGCACGGACGGCCTTGCGGGGCTTCTTGGCCTCCTGTTCCTCCTGCTGCTCCTCCTCTTCGCCCTCCTCGACCCACTCTTCGTCGTCTGCGAGCTCTTCCTCGGCCGGGACCGGTGCTTCGGGCGGCGGAGGAGGGGGTTCGAGGGGCTCGACGGCTGCTTCGGGCGGTGCGAGGACTTGGGCGAGCTGTTCGGGGCGAACGAGCTCTTGAGGCTGGGCCGTCACGTCGCGGCGGCCCCGGATTTGGGGAACCCCGGCGAACTGGAGGGCGCCCAGGGGCTGGCCTGCCGCGACGCGATCCAGGTCGCCCTGGAGGGTCTGGACGTTGGGGTAGCGCTGATCCTCGTTGGGGTTGAGGAGCCGGAGCAGGACTTGGAGGAGCGGCTCGGAGAGGGGCGGGTCGACGGCCCAAGGGCGATCGGGGCCGGCGGGTCGGTCGTTGGGAGTCGGTCGACACGCGGCCGCGGACAGGATCGCGCCGAGGCTGTAGAGGTCGTCTCGAGCGTCGAGTCCGCGCTCGGCGGAGCCTGTCATGAGGGCTGGGGCGGCGTAGAGCAGAAGCCCGAGGCGGCCGCCGGGGCGGTTCCCGTAGGTCGGGCCGTCGAGGAGCGCCGCCGAGACGCCGAAGTCGGAGAGATAGGTTCGCTGGTCGTGAATCAGGACAGCCAGCGGAGATAGTCCGCCGTGGACAACTCCCAGGCCGTGAACGACGCCGAGGGTCCCGGCCAAGCTCTGGGCGAGAGCGAGGAGCGTGCCTTGCTCGAGGGGGCCCGCGGCGACCAGGGCGCTGAGCGGGGTCAGGTCGAGGTCGAGGGTCGCGGCGTAGAGCCAGCCGAAGTCCTCGTCGGCCTCGTCGATTTTGAGGATCGAGGGGTGGGGTGGGTCGAGCCCGACGTTGCTTCGCTCGACGTAGCGTTCCATACGGAGCTTGTCGTGGCCGCTTCCGGGCGGGATCACGCGGACCGAGGCCTTGGCTCCGCTGGGCTGAGAGGCTTGCCAGATTTCGCCTGCGAGGTCGTTGCTGCGGCGCGCGACGAGCTCCCAAGGTCCGACCATGGCGCCTTCGGAGAACGTGAAGGCTTGAGGTCCGGCGGCCTCGATCGCGGCCTCGGCGATCCCGCGGGCTTCCGCGATTCCGCGCGGGTCGGCGAGCCCGAAGGCCTGGACGGTGTCCCAGAGCGGCCGAGGGTCGGTTTGACGGAGGCGGAGGGGGTAGGCGAGGCGAGGGCCAGGTGCGGCGCCGAGGAGGATCAGGTTCTCCGCGAAGGCTAGCTCTGTGTCCGTGATCATGACCGGCGAGTGTAGCTTGGCCGGGCGCGGTGCGAGCGGCTGGGGGCGCCTCCGCCGGCCGCTTGACAGGCGTGCGTCAGGGTCGACCATTGGGCGTCCGCGAGGACGAAGGAGCGTGCCATGACCGAGATCACCTTTGAAGAGCTGCGCGGCTTGATCGCTGCCCAGGAGGTTCGCGGGAGCCGGGTCGAGGTCACTTTTAAGTGCCCGACGACGGGGGCCTCCCACGAGAGCAGCGCTGGAATTCGGAAGGGGAAGGGGCTGGGCAACGTCGCCTTGAGCGCCGCCAAACAAGGCATGTGGCGGAGCCTGCGGAGCGGGATCATGCGCGCGATCAGCGGGGCGCTCGGATCGGGCGCCATGGCTTCGGTTGGCCGTCAGGTCAGCAATCAAATGGTCCGCGACGCGAGTCAGGGGAGCCAGTTCACAGGAGAGGACGTCGAGGCTGCGGTCGTGGAGGCGTTCCAGAGCGTTCAGAGCAAGTTCCGGCGCGAGGGGCAGGGCTGGGTGGCTGCCCACGGTGAAGTCAGCGCAGACGTCGCGGACACGGGGTTTCAGGCCCAGCTCCGCCAGGGACCGGTCTCGGAGCGCTACGACCAAGGGGTCTTGGCGAGGGTCTTGGTCGAGGTCGCGCGCGGAGACGGAAAGCTCTCGAGCGAGGAAGAGGCCTTGCTGGGGACGTTTGTAGATCCCAGCATGGGGACGATCGCTGAGCTCGCGACTCGACCGCCGCTCAGCTCCGTTGAGTTGAGCGAGACGAGCGCTGCGGCGCGCGACACGATCCTGATGCTCGGCTGGGCCTTGGCGTTGAGCGACCAGTCCTTGGCGCCCAGCGAGCAGGCGCGACTGGCGGAGGTCGCGAGCGGGTTCGAGATCTCGGCCGAGCAGGCTGCGGTCCTGCAGGGATACGCTCAGGCTTTCCTGGTCGACCAGGCCCTCGAGGCGGCCTACGCGAGCGGAAGCCGCGACCCGGCCGCGCACCAAGAGGCCATGGCGGTCGCGGCTGCGATCGGGCTCTCCGCCGAGGCTGCCGAGCTCGCCGACGTGCGGTTCCGTAAGGCCAAGGGGATCGTCTAGAGGCGCGAGTCGCTGCGCACGGCTTGACGGGAGCCTGGGCCCCTGCCACAACGGGCTCATGCTCGACGCGAAGGCCTTCGATACGCTCGCCACAAAGACTCTCGATCGGATCGTTCGAGTGATCGACGACGAGGTCGACCCCGACGTCGTGGAGGCGGTGCCGTCCATGGGCGTCGTGACTCTCGACTTCGGGGACGCGCGGCGGAAATGGATCGTGAACAGCCAGAGCGCGGCGGTGCAGATCTGGCTGGCGGCGGAGCAGCGGGCTTGGCACTTCTCCCACGAGGGGAAGGATCAAGACGACCCGGTCTGGATCGCGCCCAAGACCAGCGAGGAGCTGTTCGCGACCCTCTCGGGGCTCCTCAAAGAGCAGCTCGGGCTCTCGATCACCTTCTAGTCCGCGCGACCAGCTTCTAGCCCAGTGGGCGTCGACGAGGGGCGGTTCCTCGCCCACAATGCGCCGATGTCGGCGACAGAGGACCAACACGAAGGCCCCCCTTCGGACGCTGAGTCCGGCGCCCAGGAGGTGCCGGCGGCCCCTTCGGGTTTAGGACCCTCTCCAGCGTTGGGCTCGGGTCAGCCTCCGGAATCAGAGGAGCCCGCTCGCTCGAGCGGGAGTTCGGTCGCTTCTGAACGCTTCACGCCGCCCCCGGCACCAGAGGGCGCGGAGACGGCCGACGAGGCGCCGGACGACGCGAGCGAGCGGCGCTCCTACCGGGAGGCCTTGCTGTCCTTCCTCAACGACAAGGGGGCGATCGTCTGGCCTCTGCCCAAGGGACCCGAGCCCCCGGAAGGGTCGCGCTTGGCTCGTGGGTGGCGCTCGCTCGTGCAAGGGAGCGAGCGGGTCTCCTGGCATGCGGCGGCGGTGGTGTGGGCCTTCTTCGTCGGGAGCTGGGGGGCGCTGATGGTGTATCGCGCCTTCATGCGGAGCAGCCTGGCTCGACTCTTGGAGTCGAAGGACGTCCCCTTCTTGGCCTACATGGACGACTGGTTCTGGGCTTACGCCTGGGGCTGTGTGACTCTCGGCGGGTTGGCGACGGCCTTGGCCGGCGGCCACTGGTGGGACGAGCGCGGGAGTCGGCGGCGCCAGGTGATGTTCGGCGGAAGTCTCCTCGCGACTTTGGTGGCGGGGTGGACGCTCCGCTACTCGACGAGCGCCGAGGGCGCGTTGAGCGTCTCGAACACGGGCCTGAGCGATTGGGTCTTGCTCGCGCTGTTTGGGATCGTGTGTTGGGTCGGGAGCGCGTGCCGTGCGGAGGAGGGGCGGCGAGAGCTCTTGCCGCGGAGCCCGAGTCCGGCGGGTCAGGCCTGGGCCTATGACGCGCCGCTGTTCTACTGCCTGAGCGTGGTCGCGATCGCCGCGCTCGCGATCGACGAGCACCGGATCCTCTGGGACTACGCTCGGAACGGGAAGTTCAACTACGTCCGCTTCTTCGCAGAGGGCGAGTTGGCGCTCGCGAATCAAGTCCTCTATTCGACAAGCTTGCTCTTCGCGAGCTTGGCCGCGGGGTTGGCGCTCCTGTTTCAGCTCGCGTTTCGGCTCGCCGGCTCCCGGGGGGCTGAGGATCGCTGGCCGGCCCTGCGCCGCCGCTGCCTGCTGGCTTCGCTAGGGCTCTCGGTCGTCGCTATGGTTCCCTGGATGGTCAAGGTCGGCCGGGAGATCGTCGGGGAGGGCAACTACTTCTTCCCCGTCGGGGTCGTTGGCTGCCTCTGGGCCTGTCTGTTTCCGCTCCTGGCTGCGACCGCGGCCCTCCTCGAGCGAGACCTCGACGAGGACTGCGTCGGGCTCTCACGCTGGGGCGAGGCGGGACGTCTGCTCTTTGTGACGCTGACGTTCCCCGTCTACCCCTTCCTGCGCTTGGTGCGGTTCCGCACCCTTCGCTCGTGGACGTGCGTGCTCTATGGATTCACGGCCCTCGCGCTCCTCGTGATGCTCGTTCGACTCGGCTACACCATGAACGCCTGGTGGGAGTTTGAGGACTGGCGCGGCATGATGAAGTCCGGCCAGTTCCCCGCGACTCGGGTCGCGGTCTCGCTCTTTGCGGCGGGGGCGGTGTTCGTGGCCTTGGGCGGGGTCCGGCGCCGGCTCGGCAAGTGGCTCGGGCTCCCCTTCTTGGTGCTCGGGTTTGGGTTGCTCGCGTTCGCGAGTTGGCCGCTCTGGGGTTGGAGCGAGATCCCTCGCAACGTGCACACTCGCTGTGTCGAGTTCAGCTCTCGGCACAAGTTCGAGCGTCGCTTCCTGACGTGGTTGCTCGACTTCGACCGCGACGGCTACGCGGCCTTGCTGGCCGGGGGCGATCCCGACGACTTCGACCCAGAGATTCAGGGGACGGGTCTGCCTCCCTTGCGTGAAGTCGCGATGCCGCTCGACACGTTTCGGATCGAGACCCCGGCCCAGGCGGCGC
Source organism: Planctomycetota bacterium (assembly GCA_016765095.1). Classification (GTDB taxonomy): domain Bacteria; phylum Planctomycetota; class J058; order J058; family J058; genus NORP233. The sequence goes on from JAESQQ010000682.1 coordinate 6,436, forward strand.
GCTTCCCGAGCGTCGTGTTGCTGACCCTGGAGGGAGTGACTCCCGCTTCGATCACCGCCTATGGCCTCCGTCCCGGTCTCGGAGGGAAAGTCGCGACCCCTGCCATGGACGCCCTGGCTCGCGAGGGGGCGCTCTTTACCCGGGCCTACGCGGCCTACCCGAGCACCTGGGACGGGTGGTTCATGCTGCACTCAGGGCGGACTCTGAGCGTGCAAGAGTTCGACTCCAGCCAACCCTTTGGGGATCGCTACACCCGCTACGGCAACCTTCACCACCTAATGCGCGAGGTCGGGATCCGGCGCTTCTGCTACCCCGACACCCGGCCCTACACAGACCTGTTCGTGCCCGCCCGGGACGAGGACCTCTTGTTCGAACCGGAATTTAGCGCCTCGCGGACCAAGGAGGAGCGCAAGGCTGGGGTGACCAAGGGTGACAAACGAATCGACCGCGTGGTGCGTTTCATAGAGAGCATCGGCGAGGGCGAGCGATTCTTCGTGACGGAGCACATGGGGGACACTCACTTCCCCTGGGCAGACGTCACGGCCGCGCGAGCCAAAGAGCTCGGGTATCCCAAGGGCATGAGCTGGGTCGCCATGGACGCCTCGGTGGACGGGGTCTCGGTCCCTCGCCTCGGGCGCTATTACCAGCAGATCACCCGCATGGACACGCAGGTCGGTCGGGTGGTCGAGGCCTTGCGCGCCAAGGGTGTCCTGGATCAGACGCTGATCGTGATCGTCTCGGATCACGGCTGCCAGTGGTATGAGCACGAGCACGCCTACTACGTCAGCCACCTCTACGAGCAGAGCCTGCGGATCCCTTGGATCGTGCGGGGCCCGGGCGTCGAGGCGGGGATCGTGAGTGACCTTCCGATCGCTCAGATAGACCTCCTCCCGACGCTCGTTGAAATGTCTGGCGCGCGACTCGAGCAGCCCGAGCGCCCGCTGGAGGGGCAGAGCCTGCTCCCGATCTGGAAAGGGTCACCGGAGGACGACGCGTTCCGCGATCGCTACTGGAAGCGCACTCTGCTGCTCAAGACGCACTACGACACGGTCGGAGTCTTGGTGAACTTCCGTCACAAGCTGATCGTGGATCGCCCGACGGGGATCCGCTGGCTGTTCGACCTCGAGGCGGATCCCGGCGAGCTGATCAACTTGATCGACCGCGAGCCGGAGCTCGAGGCGCGCCTGGAGCAGGTTCTGAGGGCCGAAGTCGAGACTCGAATGCCCTTCTTGGGCGGGCTCAAGCGCTCTGGCGAGCGCTGAGCGAGGTGGGGGCCGCCGTGAGGCTGTCGGCTGCCGGCGAACTCGGAGCCTGAGCTGACTCGTCCGGGCCCTTGACCTGGCGCCTGCGGTCCTCAGAATCGGGCCGTGCGTCGCTATGGGCCTTACGTCGTGGAGGGAGAGCTCGGTCGGGGTGGAGTGGGCGTGATCTATCACGCTCGCCACGAGCGGGCTCAGGACTTGGTCGCGCTCAAGGTCCAGCTCAAGAAGCTCAGTGCTCTTGCAAAACACCCGACCGCTCGGAGCTAGATTGAGAGCGAACTCGGCATGATTCGGCGGCGGGAGCGCTAGTGCTGCCCATCACAAGTTGCGGTACACCCCATTGCTTTCGTAGGGGAGGGGTTTACCCCCTCCCGCG
>JAESQQ010000683.1 GCA_016765095.1 Planctomycetota bacterium
CGCTTCCCAGCTTCGGTGCCAAGCCACCCAGCAAGGCGGCGTGAGGTGGATTCACGTCATCTGCACCCAATTGAACTTAGTAGAGCGGAGCACGATTCTGACCCGGGTCGCCTTCCTAGCGAAGGGGAGTCGTGAGATCCCCCCTGCGGGCGACCTCTCAGAATCGTGGCCTCCGGTCTAGAGCTTCTCGATCAGCGAGATCAGGGGGAGGAAGAGCGCAATGACGATAAAGCCGACTGCGCCACCCATGCCGACGATCAGGATCGGCTCAATGATCGAGCTCAGCGACTCGACCGCGATGTCGACGTCGTCGTCGTAGTTGTTGGCGATCTTGACGAGCATCTTGTCGAGCTCACCCGTCTCCTCGCCAATGTCGACCATGTTGATCATCATGTCGTCGAACACGCCGGCCTCTTGGAGCGGGCGGGCGATCGATTCACCCTCGCGGATCGAGGCGTGGACCTCGTCGATCGCCTTGGCGATGACGTCGTTGCTGGTCGCCTCACGCGTAATCGAGAGCGACTCGAGGATCGGAACACCCGAGGAGACCAGGGTTCCCAGCGTCCGGCAGAAGCGCGAGACGGTCGACTTGTGGAGGATCGTCCCGAACACCGGCATGTAGAGCGTGAACTTGTCGAGCATGAACTTGCCCTTGGGGTGACTCCTCATCAGCTTGATGAACAGGATCACCGAGATCGGGAAGCCAGGCAGCAAGAACCAGTAGTTCTTCACGAAGTAGGAGAGGTCGATCAGGATCTGAGTGACCACGGGGAGCTGGATCCCCGTCTCGTCGAACATCTTCTGGAAGGCCGGAATGACGAAGGCCATGATTCCCGCAAGGATCAAGACCGCGACGACGGTGACCACGGCCGGGTAGATGAGCGCTCCAATGACTTTCTTCTTGAGCTTGAGGCTCTTCTCCATGAAGCCCGCGAGGCGCTCGAGGATCGTGTCGAGCACACCACCGGCCTCGCCGGCCTTGATCATGCCGACGTAGAGCCGGTCGAAGCACTTGGGGTGCTTGCCCATGGCCTCTGAGAGCGTCGCGCCCGATTCCACGTCTTCAGCGACGTCGATTAAGGCGTTCTTGAGGACGCCCGGCTTGAGCTGGCCCTCCAGGATCTTGAGCGAGCGCACGATCGGCAGACCCGCGTCTTGGAGCGTGGAGAGCTGCTGAGTGAACTGGGTCAGGAGCGCGAGACCGACGCCACCAATCGTGAACGTCCGCGTCTTCTTGGTGTCCGCGGTCCCTTGGACGGCAGCGCCGCCGCCGCCTCCGCCGCTCTCCTTGACCTTGGTCGGGTAGAGCCCCATGTCCTTGACTTGGGCCATCGCGTCATCGCGATCGTCGGCGGTGACTTCCTTCTTGACCTTGTTGCCTTTTTGGTCAACGGCTTCGACTGTAAAGCCCGGCATGGTTCACCCCCGCGATTGGGCCGCAAAGCCCGGAGTTTAGGGCTCTCGCCCGTGGAAAGCAACGACTTGTACTGAGCCTGAGTCGTGCTGACCCTGATTGTTGAAGATTGGTCCGGCCTAGCTCGGCCGTGACACCCGTTGTTTGATTGATCTTGAGCGAGCCATTCGAGAAATCAGTGGAGAATCGTCTCGCGGACGATCTCCTCGATCGAGGTTCGGCCCTCATAAATTGCTGTGATTCCGGCCTCGCGGAGGACGCGCATTCCCTCTTTGCGGGCCTGGGCGGTCAGATCGACCAGCCTGGCGTTCTTGGCGATCATCTCCTTGATCTTCGCGCTCCCGAGGAACATCTCGAAGATGGCTTGGCGCCCCTTGTAGCCCGTGGAGTTGCAGCGCTTGCAGCCCTCGCCGTAGAAGAAGCTTCGACCCTGGACCAGCTCGGGCTTGAGGCCGAGCTCCATTAACTCTTCAGGCTCGGGGGTGTACTGCGCCTTGCAGTCGATGCAGATCTTGCGAACGAGGCGTTGGGCGATGACGCCCTCGAGGACCGCGCTCAGCATGAAGGGCTCGACGCCGAGGTCGACGAGCCGAGTCACGACCGAGGGCGCGTCGTTGGTGTGAAGCGTCGAGAGCACCAAGTGACCGGTCAGCGCGGCCTCGACCGCGATCCCTGCGGTCTCGAGGTCCCGAATCTCACCCACGAAGATCACGTCCGGGTCCTGACGCAAGATCGCGCGGAGGGCCTTGGCGTAGGTCATGTTGACGTCGGGGTTGATCGGCACCTGGATCAGGCCGTCGATGTCGTATTCGACGGGGTCTTCGTTGGTGATGATCTTCTTTTCGACCGTGTTTATGTAGCTGAGCGCGCTGTAGAGGGTGGTCGTCTTGCCCGAGCCGGTCGGCCCCGTGACCAGGATCACGCCGTTGGGCTTGGTGATCAGGGCCTTAATGACCTCGAGGTCCTTGGGCCGAATGCCTATGTTGTCGAGGTCGAGGTCGACGTTGCCGCGGTCGAGAATACGCATCACGACGGCCTCGCCCCACAAGACAGGCAGGGTCGAGACGCGAATGTCCACTGGGCGTCCGCCGACGTTGAGCTCGATTCGGCCGTCTTGGGGGAGGCGCGTCTCGGCAATGTCGAGGTTCGCCATGATCTTGATTCGACTCGCGACGGCGCGTGCGAGGTGAGGGGGAGGAGGCGGCTTGATCTCGTAGAGGACGCCGTCGATTCGCTGGCGGACCTTGAATATCTTCTCGAAGGGCTCGAGGTGAATGTCTGCGGCCTTGTCCCGGATCGCCTGGAGCAGGATCAGATTGACCAGCTTGATGACCGGCGTCGAAGTCACCATCGACTCGAGGTCGGTGTTGCCGCCGGGGACGTCGTCGAGGACCTCCATGTCGTCGGGATCGAACCCGGCCTCGGCGAGGGCGTCTTGGAAAGTCGTCTCCTCGATCGGCCCGTAGTAGCGGATGATGGCCCGCTCGATCGCCTCGGGCGTCGAGACGGCGCCCCGGACCTCGAGGTTGAGCATGAAGCGGAGGTCCTCGAGGACGGTCGGGTTCATGGGGTCGCCAAGGGCGACCACGATCACGCCCGCTTCCTGCCCGACTGGAACCACGCGATAGGTCACCGCGAAGGTCTTGGGGATGAGATCTATGACCGATTGGTCGATCTCCTCCTCGTCGAGGTCAGCGACCTCCATTCCGGTCTGCTCCGCGAGCGCGAACAAAATGTCCTCGGGCGTCACATAGCCGAGCTCGATGAGGACGTCCCCGAGCTTGCCGCCCTTCTTCTGCTGGATCGTGAGGCCCTCGTTGACGTCCTCGACGTCCACGAACCCCATCTCGATCAGAATTTCGCCGATGTTCCGCACGGTGGCTGCCTACTTCCCCTGTTCGATCGACGGGGCCGAAGCGAAGGTTCTCCGGATCTCCGGGACCCAGGGATCAACGACACAGGGATCAACGACCCAGGGATCCACGACACAGCTCTCCACGACCCAGCTCTCCACGACACAGGGATCCACGACCCAGGGATCCACGACCCAGGGATCCACGACCCAGCTCTCCACGACCCAGCTCTCCACGGAACAGCTATGCACGCCGCGGGCCCGCCTTGCCGCTGCCGCCACCGACGAGGCCGGCCTCGCGGACCTTGGCCAACATTTCGTTCGGGTCGACGCACTTGTCCAGCATGTCCTGGTAGCGAATCTGCTTCTTGCGAAACATCGTGAACAGCGCGTCGTCCATGAGCTGCATTCCGTGACGGGATCCAGTCTGAATCTCGCTGTTGATCCGGAAGATCTTCCCTTCGCGGATCAAGTGGGCGATCGCGGGGGTCAGGACCATGATTTCGTGAGCCGCGATCCGACCGTTGCCCTCTGCCCGAGGCATCAAGGTCTGACTGATCACGCACATCAGAGCCTGGCTGAGCTGCGTCTTGACCTGCTCTTGTTGGTTGGTCGGGAAGGCGTCCACGATTCGGTTGATCGTCTCGGCCGCGCCCATCGTGTGGAGCGTCCCAAACAGCAAGTGACCCGTCTCGGCCGCCGTGATCGCGGCCCCGATCGTCTCCAAGTCGCGCATTTCGCCGACCAAAATGACGTCCGGGTCCTGGCGCAGCGCGCGTCGAATCGCCTCGTCGAAGCTCCCGACGTCGACCCCGATCTCGCGCTGCGTGACGATGCACTTTTTGTGCGGGTGATAGAACTCGATCGGGTCCTCGATCGTAATGATGTGGGAGTCGTGCTCCTGGTTGATCCAGTCGATACAGCTCGCGAGGGTCGTCGACTTGCCGGACCCCGTGGGGCCCGTGACCAGGAACATCCCGCGCGGGCGGTTGAGCAAGCCCTGAACCGCAGTTGGGAGGCCGATTTGCTCCATGCTGAGGAGCGTGTTGCTGATCTGGCGGAGGACGATCCCAATGTTGCCCTTCGCCTTGAGGACCGAGACCCGAAACCGCGCCCGGTCTCCGAAGCTGAACCCGAAGTCCGCTCCGCCCGTCTCGGCGAGCTCCTGCTGGGCCCGCTCACTCGTGATCGACTTCATCAAGCTCTGAGTGTCCTCAGCGGTCAAAGAAGGAGTGTTCAAGGCCCGGAGCTTGCCGTTGAGTCGAACCACAGGCGGGCTGCCGACCGTCACGTGGAGGTCGCTGGCGCCTTTGTCGACGACGAGTTCGAGGAGCTTATCTATCTGAAGCATGGAGCTGCCTAACCGAGCGATAGGTCCTGACGGTGACTGATCTTGAGGACCTCTTCGAAGGTCGTCTGACCGTCGAGGACCTTGCGCACACCGTCTTCTTGGAGACTGGACATGCCCTCATTGAGGGCGCATTGGCGGAGCTCACTGGAGTGAGCGCTGTTGAAGGTCAACTCCCGGAGACCGGGGCTCATGACCATTAGCTCGTGGACGCCGGTCCGGCCCTTGTAGCCTTCGCCCTGAGCGCAGATCTCGCAGCCGACGGCTTGAAAGAGCTTCTTCCCGCGCAGGTGCTCGACCTTGAGGCCGACGGCCGCTAGCTCCCAGGGTTTGACATCGCGCGGGTCGAGCGGCGCCTTACACGCCTTGCAGAGCCGGCGGAGCAAGCGCTGCGCCAGGATCGCGACGACCGCGGTCGCGACCAGGAAGGCCTTGACGTTCATGTCCGTGAGCCGAGTGATCGAGCTCGGGGCGTCGTTGGTGTGAAGGGTCGAGAACACGAGGTGACCCGTCAGGGCGGCTTGAATCGCGACCGTGGCGGTCTCTTCGTCTCGAATCTCACCGACCAGGATCACGTTTGGCGCTTGGCGAAGCATGGCCTTGAGGATCACCGAGAAAGTGCGTCCGATCTCGTGGTTGACCTCAGCCTGGTTGATCCCCTCCATGCTGTATTCGACGGGGTTCTCCGCCGTAATCAGCTTGTAGTCGGGTCGGTTGAGCTTGTTGAGGGCAGCGTAGAGCGTCGTCGTCTTGCCCGATCCCGTCGGCCCCGTCACGAGGACGATTCCGTTCGGGCGCTTGATCGTGGCTTGGAACTTGTCGTAGTTCGACTTGTGCATTCCCAGCTGCTCAAGCGGGACCATCGCTTTTTCGCGATCCAAGATTCGCAACACGATGGACTCGCCGTGGGTGCTCGGAAGCGAGCTGACGCGGAAGTCAATGTCGCGCTTGTTGAGCCGCATCTTGATTCGGCCGTCCTGAGGGATCCGCCTCTCCTCAGGCTTGAGCTTGGCCATGATCTTGAAGCGGGAGAGGAGCGCGCCCTGGAGTTTCTTGGGGACGGGGTCCTGTTCTATGCAAGCGCCGTCGATTCGGTAGCGCAGGCGAACCCGCTTTTCCATAGGCTCAATGTGGATATCCGAAGCACCCTGGCGGACGGCCTCCGCGATGATCTGGTTGCTGAGGCGCACGATCGGAGCGTCGTCTTCGAGCGCATCGTCCTCCTCCTCGTCCGTCTGATTGCCGCGAACGTCGATGTCCTCGTCGAAGGCCTCCATCGCCGCTTCGATGCCCATCACCTCGCCGTAGTACTTGTTGATCGCGCCTATGACCTCCGAGTCGCTCGCGATCACCGGCTTGACGTCCATCCCGATCACGAAGCGCATGTCTTCGAGGGCGAAGAAGTCGAGCTCGTTGGGGGTCGCGACGATCAGATCGCGCTTGCCCTTCTTGAGGGGGACGATCTTCTTGTCGACCGCCACGTCACGGCTGATGAGTCCGATCACGTCGGGTGGGATGTCGAACTTGCTGACTTGGCAATACTTGAGACCGCACTGGGCGGCTATGCCCTTGGCCACGTCCTCTTCGTCGCAGGCTCGGATTTCAACGAGCCACTCCCCGAGTCGGCGGTGCTTCTTACCGCCCTCGGCTTGTCTTGAGAGTGCGTCGTCAACCTCACTTTGGGTGACGAACTTCATCTCGATGAGGATCTTGCCGAGCTTCTTCTTGGCCAAGTTCCAGCCCCCCCGGGCAGCATGCGTCAACAGTGTTGTTCTAGCTTTAAGGACCCCACTCCAGGGGACCCCTCACGCAGTGGACCACTATAAGCCAAGTGCTGGGAGGGGAGGCAAGCCCCGCGTTGGCTCCTTTAGACGGGATAAAATGATCGAATCGGCGCAGCCTCGAGCGAGTCAGCGCTCGTTGGCGTGCCCGAACCTCTCGCTCCACGCTCCCTGGGAGCCTCAAATGTCCCGCATTCTCGGCCTGGTCCTGTCCCTCTTGGCGCTCACCTGCGCCGGCTGCTCGTGCTCTGAGCACTGCGAAACCGCGATGCTCCCCTATCAGGGAATCGCGACCTCGAGCGAGGAGCTCTACGAAATCGTCAGCCACACCGCCAGATACGAGTGCTGGTCGGAGCTCTACGACCACCTCAGCCAGGCGACCCGGGACGAGCACTCCTACATAAAGATTCGTCCCTTCATTTCGGGTTGGAAGGCTGAGGAGCCTTGGGAATACCGAGTCATGGACATTTTGGCCAAGGGCGAGCTGCTCGGGGTGTGGCCCGACGGGCCCAACGGCGGCGAGCTCCTGATGATCACCTACCAAGAGCCCGGCCGGCCTGAGCTCCTCGCTCACGTGCTCGTCGTGAACGAGACGGACGAGACAGGACGAGAGATCAAGCGCCTCGGCCTTCAAGAGCAACATGAGGAAGGACCCGCCCTCAACCAGGAGCCTGACTGAGGGTCCGCGCCCGGCCCGAGGGGGCCAGCCAAAGCGGCCAAATCGGCCAAAGCGGCCAACAAAACAGTGTTAGATTCTGGTCGCTCGCGCTTCGAGCCCGCATGGAGATCAGTGACCGAGTTGCTTGACCAAGGAGCCTTTCTAGCCGCCCGTGCTTGGTGCGCGGAGGCGCCGGTCGAAGTCCACGAGGAGCTTCCCTCCACAAACGATCGCCTTGCGCAGCTCGCCGAAGAGGGCGCTCCGGAGGGCACGCTCGTCGTCGCCGGCAGCCAGACAGCAGGCCGCGGCCGTCACGGACGGAGTTGGTCTTCGCCCGAGGGCGGCCTCTACTTCTCCTTCCTGCTTCGGCCCGACGAGGCCATGCTCCGACGCCTGGCGCCGACGCTCGTGGGCGGGCTCGCGGTGTGTCAAGCGCTCGACGGCTTCACGCCAGAGGAGACCCGCCCGCAGCTCAAGTGGCCAAACGACGTCTTGCTGGACGGTCGGAAGGTGGCTGGAGTCCTTGGGGAAATGACGCGCGGATCAGACGGCTACCGGCTCGTCCTCGGCCTGGGAATAAACCTGGCCGCCGTTGAGTTCCCCGACGACGTCTCTGAGATCGCCACGAGCGTGGCGGCGACGGGTGCTTGCCCCGAGCCGACCGCTTTCTTGGCGGCGTTCTTCGAGTCCTTCACGGGCCTCTATCGCTCGGTTGAGCGCGGCGGCGGAGCCTTAATCTTGGCTCAGGCCTCGGCCCGAATGCCCTCCCTCGGCAAGCCGATTCGACTGCACCTCGCCAACGAGTCCGTGACCGGGATCTTTAGCGGCCTGAGTGCGACGGGAGGCCTGGTCCTCGAGAGCGAGGACGGGACGCAGCGGAATGTCCACCTAGCCGGCGAAGTCGAGGCGGTCCGACCTCGATGAGCGCTTCGGGACTCGCCCTGCCTGCCGCTCCCGCGCTGGACCTCAGCGCCCCTCGCGTGATGGGCGTCCTCAACGTGACCCCCGATTCGTTCTCGGACGGAGGCGAGTATCTGACCCTCCAAACGGCGCTGGCCCGAGGCCTGACGCTGTTCGAGCAGGGCGCGGCCATAGTCGACGTCGGGGGCGAGTCGACTCGTCCAGGAGCTCGGAGCGTGACCCCGAGTGAGGAGCGCGCGCGCGTGCTCCCCGTGATCGAAGCGCTTCGGAGCGCGCTCGCCTGCGGCCCGATCTCGATAGACACTCGCTGGGCGAGCGTCGCGAGCGCCGCGTTGGCCGTCGGGGCGAGCCTCGTCAACGACGTCAGCGGCCTCCAGGATCCGGCCATGGCGGCGGTCTGTGCCGAGCACGGCGCGCCGCTCGTGATCGGCCACATTCAAGGCCAACCCGAGACCATGCAGCGCGATCCGTCCTACGCGGACGTCGTGGCCGAGGTCTATGAGGCCCTCGCGGCCGCCTGCGAGCGAGCCGTGGCCGCCGGCGTGGACCCGAGCGCGCTCCTGGTCGATCCCGGGATCGGGTTCGGCAAGACCCAAGCGCATAACCTCTCGCTCCTGGCCAATCTGGATCGCTTCGCGAGCCTCGGCCCCGTCGTGATCGGAGTCTCTCGCAAGTCGCTCCTGGGTTCGTTGACTGGGCGCGGGGTCGCCGAGCGCCTGGCCGCCGGCCTCGGGGCCGCAGTCTCCGCCGCGCTCCACGGGGCCCGCTTGATTCGAACCCACGACGTCCAACAGACCCACGACGCGCTCCAAGTCGCTTGGGCGATTCAGACCGCAGGTGCCTCTGACCCGCGACCCCCGGGGGGGCCCCGTGCTGGGTGAGTGGCAGAGCCTAAACCCACCCGAGATCGCGATCCTCTCGATCCTGATCTTCGTCGTCTTGACGGTTCTCCGCGGAACTCGCGGCGAGGCCATGCTCAAGACCCTCGCGGCGCTCCTGGCCGTGACCTATATCGTGGTCCGCGGCTTGGCGACGTCGGACATTTTCGACGGCTCACGCCTGACCTTCGTCCTCGACAACATCCTCGCCGCGAGCTCGATCGCGCTCGTCGTGATCTTCCAGCCTGAGCTCCGCCGGCTGTTGGCGCTCAAGATCGGGGCGCGTTTCTTCGCGCCTCCGAGCCTCGACGAGGGGGTCGTGGAGGAGGTCTCCAAGGCGGCCTTCGAGCTCGGCAAGACGCGGACCGGCGCCTTGATCGTGCTCGAGCGGGACAACGCCCTCGACCAGTACTTCGAGGATGCGACTCTCCTCGACGCGGAGGTCTCGACGTTCCTCCTCCGGACGATCTTTTTCGTCGTCAAAGACGGAAAGGGCGCGGGCAAGGGGACGCCGCTGCACGACGGGGCGGTGATTCTGCGCGACGGCAGGATCGCAGTTGCCCGCTGCTACCTGACCCCGCCCAAGGACATGCCCGCCCTTGACGAGTCCTTGCGCCAACTCGGCGCGCGCCACCGGGCTGCGCTCGGCCTCAGCCACGAGCAAGACGCTCTGGTCGTGGTCGTCAGCGAAGAGGCGGGCTCGGTTTCCCTCGCGGTCGGCGGCAAGCTCGAATACGGCCTGACCCTAGACGAGCTCAAAGGCCGGCTCCATGAGCTCTACCGCCAGCGAGCCGCCGAGGAACCAGAGTCACCCCTTGAGGAGGTGGAAGGCATGGCCGACCAACCGCTCGACAGCGCCGCCGAGGTTCGCCCGCCCAAGGGCGGAACGACCCGCGCCGTGAGGCGATAGTGCGCGCCCACGTCCTAAACGCTTTTTTCTCGATCTTGTTCGCGATCCTGATTCTCTCCGCTGCCGCGAGCCATCTCACGACCGAGGTCAGCTACACGGTCCCGATCACGATCACAGCCCCCGATCAAGTCGAGCTGAGCTACGCCGGTCAATCGGGCAACCGGCTCGTCCTCAAGGGCGTCGTGACCGTGGTCCTCCGAGGTCCGAGCGAACTCCTCGAGCGTCACCGTCAGCAGGGGACGATCAAGGGCGACTATCTGATTCCCGAAGCGGACGTCAGCGAGGGCAAGAGCCTCCAAGTCCAGAGCATCCTCCAGCGGCGAATCCCCGCCGGACTGACCCTCCAGAGCGTGACGCCCTCGGCCCTCGAGCTGAGCTACAGCCGACGGGAAACCCGCAAGGTCTACGTCAGTCCGGGGAAGATCATAGGCCGCCCAGCTCCTGGCTATCGGATCTCCAAGGTCTTCTGCACCAAGAACCTCGTCACCGTCGAGGGCGACGTCGTGTTGCTCAACAAGTATCTCGGCGGGAGCCAGGACAACCCGCATTACAAGACCAAGCCGCTCGATCTCACCTCGCGGGGGAGCGCCCCCCGCTCGACCGTGACCGTCAACCTCGAGGTCGTCTCCCCCGATCCAGGCCTTCGGATCGCGGAGACAGTCGAAGTCCGCGTCGAGATCGTGCCCGAGCTCGTCGAGGAGGAGATCGAGTTCCCGATCAAGTTCGTTCGCAACCCGGGTACGAAGGGCGTCACGCCGCTCCCCTACCGCGTCACGACCAGTAAGGGTCCTTGGACTTGCCGGATCAAGCTCCGCGGTCCCAAGGCCGTGCTCAAGGCGATTCGAGAGCAGGTCCGGAACAACATGGCGACCGATCAAGTCCCCTTCGTGTTTGTTGAGGACACCGGATTGACGACGAGGGAGGGCGGCTCGGACAACCTCCAGATCCGGCTTCGCGGCCTCCCCGACGGGGTCGAGGTCGTCGATCGCAGTCAGCTCTGGCTAGGGGTCGACACCGTGCGCTCCAACTGATGCCACCCGCCCTGTGACGGACTTTGCTCTCCTGCCCTCGAGCCTCCAAGCCAAGTGCGAACGGGTTCGAGGCGACTTCCCGCCTCACGCGGTCGCGCTCCTCGACGCAGGAGGGCACAACTCGATCAATCCGAAGCACTGGCCCTGTGAGGACTCTCTTGCGGTGTGTGCGGTCGAGGACGGACTCCTGGCCGTGGTCGGAGACAGCCACTGGGGAGGGGCTGCGTCCGAGTGCGCTGCCAAGCGATTGGCCCACTCCTGGACGCGGGCCCGAGCTCCGAACCTTCAAGCCCGCCTGGTCCGGACGCTGCTCATGATCGAGGCCGCCTTTCATCTGGACCGACCCGCCAAGGATCGCTCGGAGACGACGGTCCTGATCGCCCACCTCACGCGGGACCGGATCCACTGGGTCAACGTCGGGGACAGCTTCCTCTGGGTCCTTAGCGAGACCTTGGACGCGGGCGCGGCCCTCCTCAACGAGCGTTCGGGCCACTTCATGGGGAACTTCGCCCTGGCTGCATCCTCGGCCTACACAACCGGCAGCCGGTCGCTCCAGGCCGGCGAGCGCGTGCTCCTGGCCAGCGACGGGATCGAGCCCGAAGCCAGCGGGCTCAAGACGGCGGAGGTCGCAGCGTTCCTGCCCGGGCGAGACTTGGGCGCAGAGCTAGAGGCCCTTGCGGACCGCGCCTGCGACGAGGCACAAGGCGGGGGACGCGACAACTTGGCGCTCGTTTACGTGGACCCCGCTGGCATCTAAGCGTCAGTCTCGCGGAGGGGCTTTCGTGCCCGTCCCCGTTCGTCCCGGGTGGACTGCTGCTAGGAGGAGTTCTCGGAATCCGCGGGTGGTGGAGCACGAGAGGCTGTCGCGAAACCGAGAGTTTTCAACGCGGAGATGCGGAGACTCGCCAAGAGCCGCAGAGGTCGGGAACTAGGGCGAATGCGCTCGGATTCGGTGGCGAGGCCAAGAGCAGAAGGCAACGGAAGAAGGGGAGAGTCAAAGACGCGAAGAGCGGATTGGAAGTCGGGGAGGCTCCTGAGAGGCCG
>JAESQQ010000684.1 GCA_016765095.1 Planctomycetota bacterium
CTACCGCGACGCCGACGCGCGGACCTCCTCGGAGGTCGCGGAGACCCCCGAGCGCGCCGCGGAGCGTGGACTCCTCGTCAGAGGCCCAAGCCACGATCGGGGGGCCGAGGGCGAACAGCGCGCTCGCGCCGCCGCATGCGATTTTGCCCTCGGTCGTGTCGGGGAGGGCCGCCGCCACTCCAGCCAGGGGGAGCACCGCCAGAAAGGCTGGGATCGCCCGCTGGAGGGCGCGCGTGGCGCGGGTCGTGGCCTCAAGATCGACTGGCGGCTTGGCGACGTTGAGGGCTGGGAATCGATCGAGGAGGCGCGCTCCGCTCCCAGCTCCGACCGCCGAGATCAAGACGCTCGTAAAGGTCAGGCAGTCGGGGAGGTCGTACACCACGCCGACCGTCAACAGGCCGACTGCGCACAAGAGCCCGACACAGAGCAGCCCGACCCGCCAGCGGACGGCGGCCAGGACGAGGAGCCCAGACAGGGCCCCTACGCCCATCAGGGCCACCGTCCCAAAGCCCCACCCCGCGCCGACCGCGTGCGGGATCGTGCCGAGGGCGCCAAGCCCTCCGGCGAACAGGACTCCGGCCTCTCCAGGGAGGAAGCGCGAGACGAGCGCGATCAGAGCGGGGACCAGGAGGACGGCGCAGATCGTGGGCCCCGAGGCGTCTTGCATGACGAGCGGGTAGAAGAACACGAGCGTCGGGAGCTGACCTAGGAAGGTCCCCAACGCGCGGGTCAGGTCGGCTCGCCACGAGCTCGGCAGAGCCTCCAACGAAAACTGGACCAAGGCGTCCCAGGGGGACACTCGCAAGGTCTCCCAGAGTGACTTCCAGAACGGATTCGAGTTGGGCACGAGCGGCTCGCTTCCCCGCGCACCTTCGTTGCCCCAAAGCTAGACCGGGTGGATCCGACCGTTAGGGATGTTCTGGAGAACTTCTTTCGAGGGGGTGCGCAGGGCCGAGGCCCGGCTCAAACCGTGTTGCTGCGGGCGCTCTACCCCGGCTTGATCGGATCGATCGGCTTGATCGGATCGATTGGCTTGATCGGATCGATTGGCTTGATCAGATCGATCGGCTTGGGGAACTCCATGGGCTTAGGGAACTCCATGGGCTTAGGGAACTCCCCGGCCTTCGGGAACTCCCCGGCCTTCGGGAATTCCATGGGCTTGGTGAGCTCCATGGGCCTGGTGAGCTCCATGGGCCTGCTGAGCTCCATGGGCTTAGGAAACTCCATGGCCTTCGGGAGCTGATACTGGGCCGAGGCCTTCCAGCGGCGGTAGAGGTCGGGGCGGAGGCGCGCGAGTTGGCGCACCGTGAGGCGGTGCTTGGTGACTCCCGCCGCGCCTTCGATCCAGAGCTGAACCTCCTCACCGAGGGTCAGGATCGCGATCCTCCGCTCGATCTTGCTCGGACGAATGACTAGGAACAGGCTGGCTCGCTCAGGCGCGTAGGCGTAGGAGAACTCAACGACACCCTCTAGCTCCCAGCCTGCGGCGCGCTGAGCCTCGAGGCCCTGGCGGACTCGATCGTGCTGGCCAGCGAGGACTTCGCGGGTGGCCTCGTGGAGCGAGCGGAACGCGGTCCGGCTCTGGGCGTGGGCTCCGCGGAGGTGAATCAAGTGCAGCGCGAGCTGGTCGCGCGGGCTGACCTGAGTTCTCAGGGTCCAGAGCGCGCGTCCGCGAGTCGCCTCAGAAGCCCGCGGGCCGCTCAGCGCTTGGAGGGCGTCTCGAATCGGCTTCACGGCTCGGGACCACTGAGCGAACGCCTGAGGGCTCTCCCGTCGGAGTGAGTCCTCGTTGGCATGTCGGCTCACGACCTCGGTCGAGGTTCCGCCGCGAGTCGTGCTGACGAGGTAGGTCGCGAAGCTCCCGTCGGTTGCGTAGTCGACTCCGAGCGTTCCTTTGCGCTCAGTCCACACGATTCGGCGCACGACTTCGGGCGGCGCCTCGCGGGTCTCCTGAGGTGGGTCTCCGCCCAGGGCGGGTGCGCTCGCGAACAGGATCGCGGTGAGAGTCAGGACCAGAGCAGAGGAGTGAGTCATGAAGTGTCCGAGGGTCGATCGCCGAGGAGCGCCAAGTCTAGCCCGGCGGCCGCTCGAGCGCGCGAACGCAGTTAGGCTGCCTGCGCGGAATGGCGCGCCGGCGCTCCGCGTTTGGACCCCATGACCCCTCGCTTCCGCCGATTGCTTCGACCCCTCGCGGCTGGGGCCTCGTTGGTGGTCGCGATCGGGATCTCGGAGCTCGTGGTCCGGGTCCGCGGGCACGCTCCAGCTTCGGTTCCAGGCCAAATGATCGTCTCGGTCGACCCGGGGCCGCTCCTCGAGCCCGACCCCCTCTTGGGTTGGCGGAACGCGCCCGGCGCGCACGTCGTGACCTACGCCTCGGGGTATCAGTATTCGACTTCTCACACCCACTCGGGCACGCGGGTCACCCGGAGCCTGTTCGAGGAGTATCGGTATCGCGGGCTGCCGCGAGTCGAGATCTATGGCTGCTCCTACACCTACGGCTGGAGCGTGATCGACAGCGAGACCTTCCCCTGGCGTGTCCAGGAGGAGCTGCCCGCCTACGACGTGGTCAACTTCGGCGTCGGCGGCCACGGGACCGTGCAAGCCTGGCTTCGCCTCGACGAGAGCCTCCGCCGCAGGCCGCTCCCGGCGGTGGTCGTCCTCAACTACGGCTCGCTCCATGACGAGCGAAATGTCTTGACGAGACGATTCCGGAAGGCCGTCGTTCCCTACAGCAAACAGACCGACGCGCTGAGCGGACCGCGGGCTCGCCTCGAGCGGGGCGAGCTCCGCTTCGAGACGACGCCCCTGCGCTACGAACGCCCCCCGCTCGCGACCCAGCTCGCCCTGGTCGAGCTGCTCGACGAGGCCCACTGTCGCTGGGAGCGGGCCGGACTCAAGGAGCGGGAGGTGACTCGCGCCCTCCTGCTCGCGATCGGCGCCCGCTGCAAGGCGGCCGGCGTGCCGCTCGTTGTGGCCGGAATCGGGGACGACGAGGCCACGCTCGGCATGCTCACAGACCTCCAGGCGGCCGGGATCCGGACGGTAGATATCTCAGTCGACCTGACTCAAGCGGAGAACTCTCTGCTCCCTGTGGACTGGCACCCAAGCCCTCGGGCACACCGCGAGTTCGCGCGACGACTTCTGGCCTATCTCCGCGCGGAGGGCTTGGTTTAGGCATGCTCGGGGGAATCAAAGAAAGCCTGGCGCAAGCGCCAGGCTCTCTAAGCTAAGGAAACTGAATCTAGTAAAGCGGAGCACGATTCTGACCGAGGTCGCCTTCATAGCGGAGGGGAGTCGTGAGACCCCGCTCGCGGGCGACCTCTCAGAATCGTAGCCTCCGGTTTAGAAGCAGCCTTCGGCGTCTTCTCGCGTCTCCGCGAAGCGGAAGATCGCCGTCAAGCCGAGGAGGTCGAAGACTTCCTTGACCGAGGCGGAGGGGCGGAGGAACACAATGTCGCCGCCGTTCTCACGAGCCTGTCCGACCGAGCCGACGAACACCCCGGCGCCAGCCGACGAAATGTAGTCGAGCTTCTCGAGTCGCACGATCAGCTTGTGCGCGCCCTTGCGGAACACGGCTTGGACGAGGTTGTCCATGTCTTCGAAGGTGTGCGCGTCAAGGAACCCCTCCGCTTCGATGTAGGCGACACCGGTCGGGAGCATTTCTTGGTGCAGCTTAAGGTCGGGCACAAGCGCCTCGCTTCCAATGTCTCTTGGCCTCAGGAGGCCTGTCTTGAATTCTCAGGCGCCAGGGGCGCCCCGTGGATCTTAGGAGGTGGATCTTAGGAGGTCTCCCCGCCAACGGCGGGGACTTTCTTCACCATGACAAGCTCGTTGACGTAGTCGGGGCCGTCGTGGGTGTAGTAGACGTCGTCCATGATTCTCTTCATGAGGAACAGACCCAGGCCTCCTTTGAGGCCCTTCTTAATGTGAGCGTGAATGTCGACGGCGTCGCGGAGTTCGCTCGGTTCGAACAGGATTCCGTTGTCGCGGACGTGGACTCGGAACGAGTCGTCGTCGAGCCCGAAGATCAGCTTGATCTCACCCAGGCCGCCTTGGTAGGCGTGCTCGACGACGTTCGCCAGACCTTCGTCGACGGCGAGAATGATCTCGTTCGTCTGCTTCCGGTCGAAGGTCGAAGGCTCGAGCATTTCGGCGACGACCTGGCGAACTTCGCTCAGGTTCTTGCTTTGGTTGCTAATCGTGAGCAGCCGCTCCTGACTCACTGCGGTCCCCCGATCACGCTGAGGGTCACGATCGTAATGTCGTCGGATTGCTCTGCGTCGCCTCGGTGCGCGTCAAGTTCCGTGACCAGGGCCTCGACGAACTCCTTGCTGCTCTTGCGGGCATGCTCCTTCACGAGCGTATAGAAGCGGTCGTCACCGAACTCCTCGGACTCATTGTTCATGGCTTCGTTCACGCCGTCCGTATAGGTGACCAGGCGGTCACCAGGCTCGAGCTGGACCTCGATCTCAGCAATGTTGTTATCGAAAATCGTGCCCTTGTCGAACCCCAGCGCGATTCCCTTGGGCTTGAGGAGCTCATTCTCACCGGTCTTCGCGCGGTAGAGGACCACGGGATTGTGGCCTGCGCTCGCTACTTTAAGCGTCTTCGTCTTGACGTTCAGCACCATGTAAGCCGAGGTTACGAACATTCCACGACGAATGTCCTTGGCGAGGATCCGGTTGACTTTCTTGAAGGTGTCGCCGGGAGAGACGTTTCGGACCGAGGCCAGCCGGACCAGGGAGCGCGCCATGGTCATGACCATGGCTCCTGGAATGCCCTTGCCCGCCACGTCCGCCACGATAATCCCGAGGTGCGCCTGGTCGATCACAATGAAGTCGTAGTAGTCGCCGCCGACTTCCTTGGCCGAATTGTAGAAGCTGTGGATATCGAGACCTGGGATCTGGGGGATCCGCTCGGGGAGCAGCTTCTCTTGGATCTCCTTGGCGATATTGAGCTCGCGCTCGATCGCCTTGCGTTCGACCGCGTTCTCTTGGGCGATCTTTAAGTTTCGCGCCATGATATTGAACACGTGGGCCAAGGCGCCGATCTCGTCGGTAGAGGTCACGTGCGACTGGTGGTCCATGTTGCCCGAGGCGACCTCGGTGATATCGCCCTCGAGCTCGCGGACGGGGCCGGTCAGGACGGCGCTGATCAAGACTGTGAGCAGGATCCCCGCGACCGCGCCGCAGAGGGTCACGACGGCGATCTGCGTCTTGAGCTGCTTCTTGACCGCGTCGAGGCGCGAGGCCTTGACGAAGATCCACAGCTTGGGCTGAACGACTTTTCCCCCGCGCCACTGGTAGGCAGGGTGGGCGCCGAAGTAGGTCTCGAAGTCCGAGCCTGTAATGAGCATTTCGCGCTCATTGGCTGGGATCTTGCCGCCCTCGTAGATCCTGAGCCGCACCGCCTTGGCGTCTTCTTCCTTGCCTGCGTCCTCGGCCTGGGCGAGGTCGCCCAGCGCCTTGTGCACGTCCTCCTCGGAGAAAATGCTGATCGAGACGTCTCGCTCGAAGCGCCGGACGCGCTCTTGGCCGAGCGTTCCTTCGGTGATCTTGACGTTCCCCTGGGAGCCGAGGTCGAGGTCGGCTCGGATCGAGATTCGGTCGCCCGTGGGGTAGGCCATGACCAGATTCGCGGCGGCCTCGCCGGCTGTGTCGATCAGGCCGATCGAGAGGATCCGCCTCTCGGAGCCCTCCACAATCTCCTTGAGCCGCGGCTTCCACTCGGCGAGGACTTCGTCCCGGGTGCGGACCTTGAGGTAGATCTTGTCTGGGTCGTTGGGGTCGGGCTCGGGTGGGGGGCGGGTGATCCAGATCTCGCGGTCCAGCGCCTCCTCGAGGGTGTGGGCAAGCGAGACGCCTTGCTCGTTGATCTGAGCGTCCATTTGCTCGCTGGTGATCGAGTAGGTCAGGATTCCGAGCAGGCCCATGAAGCTGCCGACGACGAGCGCGGTCAGGCCCGCGAACTTGACCCCGATCGAGATCCCTCGGCTAAAGGGCGTGATCGGCTCGAGATCCTTCTCGGCGACTGGCGCTGCCTGCTTCTTGCTCTTGCCTTTGACCCGGGGGATCTTGCCGGTCCGCCCCTTGGCGGACTTGGGTCGAGCCGCGCGCCCCGTCTTGCCGGCGGTCGTCTTGCCGGGTGACTTGCCGCCGACTTTGCCGCCGACCTTGGCGGTCGCCTTGCCAGCCTTGGCGGGAGCCTTGGCGGGAGCCTTGGCGCCCTTGGCGGGAGCCTTGTTGGCGCCAGACTTGGGTGGGCGCTTGTTCGAGCCGCTCGGGCGCGGGACGCGCTTGCTGATTTTGGTCTGACGATCGCTCACGCAGGGTCTCCCTGCGCGGGGGTCGTTTCAGTGGTGACAGCGGGAGTCGTCGGAGCGGGGGCCGGAGCAGGGGTCATACCCGTGGCTGGAGCGCTGATCTGGTCCGCGCCGAGGACGCGGCGAGCGTGGAAAACGTAGATTCCGCCGCTGTAGAGCGTGCTTGCGATCGTGGTCAGGGCGAGCGCGACTCCGACCCAGAGCGCCCACGACTCCCCGGGGAAAGCGGCCATGGTGGTCAGGGCCCAGCCAATGCAGACGCTCTGGACGAACATCTTGACCTTCCCTGCCCATTGGGAGGGGAACGCGACGCCGCGGGATTCAGCGAATCCGCGCAAGCCGTCTACCAAGAGTTCACGGGCCAGGATCACCACTACCATCCAGCCAGCAATCGGGGACCCCTTCAGCGAGATCAGGAAGACGAAGGCGCCACAAATGGTCACCTTGTCAGCGAAGGGGTCGACGATCCTTCCGAAGTCGGTTTGGAGGTTCCAACGGCGGGCGACATACCCGTCCAGCATGTCGCTAAACGCAGCCAAAACGAAGATAACCGTCGAAATTCCGAAGAGCAAGCGCTCTCGGCTGAGGACGTCGCGGAGCCACTCGGACTGTTCTGGACTTCCCGCGCTCTGCTGAGCCGCCGTCACGATCCCGAGGATCACGAACAGGCAGGCCGCGAGGACCAGCCGGCTGATCGTGATCGCGTTGGGGAGGTTGCGGGGCGGCTTCCAGGCCACTAGTGCTGCCCTCCAGAAGTTCCGGTACGGGTGAATGTAGGGGCGGGGTTTACCCCCGCCCGC
>JAESQQ010000685.1 GCA_016765095.1 Planctomycetota bacterium
GAGAGCGCTAAACCGGAGGCCACGATTCTGAGAGGTCGCCCACGAGGGTGGTCTCACGACTCCCATTCGCCAGGAAGGCGACCTCGCTCAGAATCGCGCTCCGCTTTACTAGGAAGAGTTGAGTGTCGAAAGGGTCTTAGCTGCATCGCAGGGCTCGCCCCCGAGCCCAGCGCGTTCTCAGAGGATCTAGTAAGCGGGAGCACACGATCGGGAGCGGTCACTGTCAACCAGCCTTTCTGTCGGCAACACCCCTCCACGTGACCGCTCATGATCGTGAGCTCCCGCTTAGACTACTCTTCGGTCTCGCGAAAGCGGCGCCAGAGGCGCTTGGCTATGTGGGACCAGCCCTTCTCGGCGTCGCCGGTCTCGGGGTCTTCGCCGGCTGTGGGGAGCGGCTCCTTGGGGGGTGGGCTGGTGCGCAAGATCTCCTCGGCGAACACCAGCCGGGAGCGTCCACGCTCGGGCTGCACGAGTATTTGTCGGCTCAGGACGCTCAGGGCTTTGACCCGGCCGTTGAGGCGGGCGGTCTCGACGAGCCAGCCGACGCGGGGGAGCTCGCGGTGCTGCTCCTCGTAGGTCGAAGCCTCGTAGCGGAGGCAGCACTTGAGGCGGCCGCAGCGGCCAGCGCTGCGTTCGGGACGGTCGAGGCCTTGAGCCTGAGCGTGGCGAATCGAGACGGGCTCCATTCGACGGAGGAAGCTCGAGCAGCAGAGGGAGCGTCCACAGGGGCCGCAACCTCCGACGAGCGCCGCTCGCTGTCGGGCGCCAATGTGGGCGAGGCGAACCTCGAGCCCAAAGGACTCCTTGAGTTCGGCGAGGAGGTCGGGGACGTCGACCCGCTTCGAGGAGGTGTAGTAGAGGACCAATGGCTCGCCGCCGAGGAGGCGCTCGACCGCGATCACGCTTAGCTGGTCCCCAGCCACCTCCTGAGCGCGGGTTCGATCGGCTCCGCGTTGCTCCTCGAGTTCGTGGCCCCGCTCGAGGTCCTCCTGAGTCGCGAGCCGGAGGAGGGGAGCGCTCCCAGAGCGACCTTCGGCGGGGACGGCGGACACGATCCGGCCCAGCTCGACGCCGCGGGGGGTCTCGACCACGCAGCCCGTCCCAGGCGTCAGGGCGTGAGGAGCACGTGGCTCGAACTCGGCGGTCTGAGACAGGAGTCCGTAGCGAACGAGCGCGAGAGAAGGGGTCGGGGAACGGGCGATCATGTGCCTACGGTCGCTGGCCGGAGCCTCGCAGTCCAGCCCCTACCCCAAGAGTCAGACGGACTTGCCCTGGAGGATCTCTATGTCGTACCCGTTGGGGTCCTTGACGAAAATATAGGAGCTCCGGTTGCCGGGCTTACTCCGGCGGAACCACCACTTCTTCTCTTCGACGCGCGCCACGACGGCCTCGAGGTCGTCGACGACGAACGCGAGGTGTCCGAACTGGTCGCCAAGGGTGTAGTCCCGCCCGTCGCAGTTGAAGGTCAACTCGAGGTGGTAGTGCCCGCTCTCGTCGGTCAGGAACACGAGCTTGCACTCGTCCCCGATCGCAGATTCGCGGGCGACGCGCAGCCCGAGGAACTCGGTGTAGAAGGCCAGGGTCTCGTCGAGGTCTTTGACCCGGATCATGGTGTGCGCCATGCGCATGAGGGGCTCCTAAACCGGAGGCTACGATTCTGAGAGGTCGCCCACGAGGGTGGCCTCACGACTCCCCTTCGCCAGGACGGCGACCTCGCTCAGAATCGTGCTCCGCTTTACTAGAGATAGGCCGGCAGGATCTCGTCCACGTAACGCTTGAGGACGTTGCTGGCGGACGTCGTCTCACGATAGGCCGCGAGGACTTGTTCGGGCGTGTCCGGCATCGTGGGATCGGAGTAGTCCTCGAGGTAGCGCATGAAGCGCTCCCGGTTGCGGACCATGGAGAGCTCGGGGTGGAACTGAGTCGCGTAGATCGGCTTCCCCTCGACCCTGAGCGCTTGGTGCGGCGAGCGCTCAGAGCCTGCCAAGTGCACAACACCCGAGGGGAGGCGCGTGACGTGGTCCTTGTGTCCAAGCTGCGCGAAGAAGCGCGGCTTGAGCGGCCCGAACAGGGGGTCGGACTCGCCCTCTTTGGTCACGTAGAGCTCAAAGGTCCCGACTTCGGCTCGCTCCTTGTCGACCACGACCTCGCCCCCCGCAGCGACACAAATCGCTTGGAACCCAAAGCAAGACGCAAAGGTCGGGACCCCGCGCGCCGCCAGGTCGCCCATAGCGTCAATGAACTCACTCAGCCAGGGGTGCGACGCGACGTCTCCGACGCCGTATTCGCCCGAGCCTCCGACGAGCACGCAGTCCACGGCGTCGACTCGATCCTGGGGTGGGGCCCCTTGGAGGAGGGACCAGGGCTCGATCGTCGCGAGATCGCACTCAAGGATCTCTGCGAAGGCCTCGTGTTCGTGGGGCCCAGCGTCGTCGCCCGGGTTTCGAGCTTGGAGGAGAAGGAATCGCATAGCTTGAAACCCTAGCCGGGTTTAAGCGCCAGGAAAAGAGTTGGCGTCTGGCGCGTAACTTGAGGCTGCGACCAGGCTTGCGGCAGCGTGGCTACCAGAGGATCGTGTCGGCCTACCGGGGGGCCCCCGAGCCGGAGCGAGCGTGCCTGTTTCCCTGCCAACCTCGATTGAGGGCGTCGCCCACGTGGAAGTCCTCCACGGGGCGGACGCCAAGCCGGGGACGGCGCCGACGCTCTTGGTCGAGGTCCCGCACGGGGCCGACGAACAGCGTCACTATGACGCTCTCGCAGCACGCCTCCGAGGCGACCTCCCCGTTGATCTGGACCACTTTTTTCAAGTCAACACCGACGTGGGGGCTTGGGCCTACGGGCGGGCCACGGCCGAGGCCGTCCTAGAGGCCGAGCCTGGGCGGAGCGCCCTGCTCGTGCGGAGCTTGATCCCGCGGACGTTCATTGACTGCAACCGGCCCGCAGCCTTTGCGGGCGAGGACCTGACCAAGGGCGGGGTCACGGCCGGGACGCCGCCCTACGTCGAGGACGAGCAGGACCTCAGCCTGCTCCGCGAGCTCCATGCGTCCTACGTCGAGCTGGCTCGCGCAGCCTTCGTCGCGGTCTGCGGCGCCGGCGGATTCGCGCTCGTCCCTCACACCTACGCCCCCCGGACCGTGGGGATCTCGAGCGTCGGGAGGGACATAGTCGAGCAGTTGCACGCGGTTTACGCTCCAGATCGCCACGAAGAGTGGCCTCTGCGGGCGGAGGTCGACCTCCTGACCCGGGAGCAGGACGGGACCCTCCTCGCGCCCCCTGGAATCGAAGAGGCCCTCCTGGAGGCCTTCGCGCGCGCGGGTTTCAGCCCCGTCGCCAACGATACCTTCTACCTCCATCCGGCCACGTTGGGCCACGGCTGGTCGGCGGCACATCCGGGTCGTGTGACTTGTCTTGAGATTCGACGTGATCTGGTCGTTGAACGCTGGCGACCATTCGAGGAAAAGAGGCTCTGTCCAAAGCGAATCGCGAGCGTGGTGGGTGTCTTGGCACCCGCTCTCGTCCGTCTCCTTTCGGGGCAAACAACCCCGCCACGCGCTGAACACTCCTAGGAGTTCACTTGAAGGACACGCCAGTCATGATTCTCGCGGGGGGGAAGGGGTCTCGCCTCGGTCCCCTGACGACCCACCGCGCCAAGCCGAGCGTTCCCTTTGGTGGACGCTATCGGATCATCGACTTCGTCCTGAGCAACATGCTCAACTCCGGCTATCGCCGAGTGTTCGTGCTGACGCAGTACATGGCGCACAGCCTGATCCGGCACATCACGCGCAACTGGTCGGCAGCGTCGGGAATGTTCTTGGAGGTGACCCCCGCTCAAATGCGGAAGGGCAGCTTCTGGTATCGCGGGACTGCGGACGCGGTCTATCAGAACCTCAACCTCTTGGCCGAGGGCACCGCGACCAACGTGGCGGTGTTTGGGGGCGACCACATCTACAAGTTCGACGTCTCCCAAATGGAGAAGTACCACGACGAGCACGACGCGGACCTGACGGTCGCCGCGTTCCCCGTGCGGCGCGAGGAGGCCTCTCGCTTCGGGGTGATTCAAGTCGACGAGAACTGGCGAATCATTGGGTTCCAGGAGAAGCCCAAGGACCCGACCCCAATCCCCGGTCAGCCCGACATGTGCCTCGTGAGCATGGGCAACTACATGTTCAAGAAGACCGTCTTGGAGGACGCCTGCAACTGGGTCGTGGGCACGACCGATACGCACTTCGACTTTGGGAAGGACATTGTCCCCAACCTGGTCGAGACCGACGCCAAGGTCTACGCCTACGACTTCCGCGAGAACAAGATCGAAGGCGAGCCCGAGAACGCGATCCCCTACTGGCAAGACGTCGGCACCATAGACTCCTACTTCCTCGCCAGCATGGACATTCGGAGCCAACTCCCAGCGCTAAACCTCTACAACCACCACTGGCGAATTCGTGCCGCTGCGCGCCACTTCCCGCCGGCTCGTTTCGTGCACCACGGAACCTCAGGCGCCCCGGCCGAGGTTGTTGACACCTTGATCAGCGAGGGCTCGATCGTCTCGAGCGCGACGCTGAACCGAGTCCTGGTCGGCTACGACTGCTTCATTCACGCCGACAGCGTGACCCGCGACTCGATTCTCCTCTCGGGCTGCAACATTGGCTCGGGGGCTCGCCTGACGAGCGTGCTCTGCGACAAGAACTGCAACGTTGAGCAGGACGTCGTGATCGGCGAAGACGTCGCGTCGGACGCCGAGCGGTTCCCCTTCATTACCGAGTCGGGCGTGATCGTGCTTCCCAAGGGGACATTCGTCCCAGCCAAGGGCCCGATCGTCCTGACCGCAGACATGGCCGAGATCCTCCGCAACGACCCGGTCACCAAGCAGACCATGGAGGACTTCGAAGGGTGCTACGAAGTCGCCGTACAAGGGCGCCACAGCCACATGTCCTCCGGCCCGCGCTATCGGGCCTTTGGACCGGGTGAGCCAGCCCCCTCGGAGGCATAGGGCCTGTGAAGGTCGCGTTCGTCTCAGCTGAGGCCGCTCCTTGGGCCAAGACCGGTGGGCTCGGTGACGTCGTTGGGGCGCTGCCGGCGGCGCTCAAGCGCGTCGACCCAGACCTCGAAGTGTGCGTGTTCCTGCCCCTCTACGAGCGGGTGTGGACCAAGCTCCAGGAGCGCGGGATCGAGCTTGAGGTGACCGATATCGAGGTCGGGGCGCAGCTCTATGGGAAGAGCGAGTTCGGCCGGATCCGCCGCTTCACCGACGAGCAGGGCGTGATCTGGGCCTTTGTCGAACACCACAACTTCTATCACCGCCAAGGGCTCTACGGCGACAGCGAGGGGGCCTACTTCGACAGCGCGGCGCGCTATGGCTTTCTCTGTCGGGCGGCCCTCGACGCGGCTCCGCGCGTATTGAGCGGGACCCCCGACGTGTTCCACTGCCACGACTGGCACACCGGCCCGCTGCCCATGTATCTCAAGACCCGCTACGCGCCTGCCTATCCGCGCGCGGCCTCGGTCATGACGATCCACAACCTGGGCTACCAGGGGATCTATCAGCAAGACGTGTTGGGAGGGCTTGGCCTCCCGTGGTCGCTGTTCGACCTCGACCGGGCCGAGTTCCACGATCACGTCAACCTCCTCAAGGGTGGAGTGTCCTGCGCGGACGCAACGACGACCGTCAGCCCGACCTACGCCCAGGAGATGCTCACGAGCGAGGGCGGGCATGGGCTCGAGGACTTCCTCGCTCACCGGGCGCGTCACTTTCACGGGATCCTCAACGGTCTCGGCGAGGGTCAGCGCTCTCCCGGTTCAGACCCTCACTTGGCGGCCAACTACGACGTCTCCGACGTCTCGGGGAAGCGCCGCTGTCGT
Source organism: Planctomycetota bacterium (assembly GCA_016765095.1). Lineage (GTDB taxonomy): Bacteria > Planctomycetota > J058 > J058 > J058 > NORP233. The sequence goes on from JAESQQ010000685.1 coordinate 5,857, forward strand.
GAGGCGCTCCTCTCAGAGACAGGGCTCCGGACCAACTACGGAGAGGCTGTGCTCGGGGTCGTGTCTCGGTTCGTCGGCCAAAAGGGCCTCGATATCGTGGCTGATATCGTGCCCCTCCTGCCGCGCCTAGGCGCCAAACTCGTCGTGCTCGGGAGCGGGAGCCCGACCCTCGAACAGCGCTTCCACGACCTCGCGCGGGCCTACCCTGAGCACCTCGCGATTCGGACCGCCTTCGACCCGCCGCTCGCCCAGCGAATCTTCGCCGGCTCCGATATCTTCCTCGTCCCGAGCCGGTTCGAGCCCTGCGGCTTGACCCAGCTTCAAGCCATGGCCTACGGCGCGGTCCCCGTCGTGCGCGCGGTCGGTGGCCTGCGGGACACGGTCCTCGATCCACACTTCGCAGGAAACAACTCGACGGGCTTTGTGTTCTTCGATTTCGACGCCGCCTCGCTCTACGGTGCGCTCTCGCGAGCGATAGGCACCTTCCGCAACGCTCCGCGCATGTGGCGCGTGCTCCAGCGCAACGGCATGAAGCGCGACGCGACTTGGGAGACCTCAGCCCAACGCTATCGCGGGCTCTACGAGGCCGTCCGGCGTTAGAAGAAGAGAGCGCGGGCACGGGCACGGACGGGCACGGGCACGGGAGCTGTCGCGAAACCGCAAAGACGCGAATCGCGGATTGGAAGTCGGGGAGGCTCCTGAGAGTCCGACTGGAGCGGCCTCGCGGGCGGGCGGGGGTAAACCCCACCCCTACTCGAGCGCGTTGCGAGCCGCCACGGAGGGGCCATTGGAGGTCGGCTCGGGCGCCCCCCCTTGCAAGCGCGCCAGTGCGATCTGTAGAGTGCGGGGTTTACCCCCGCCCGACGCTTGTCGCTGCGGGACCTAGGGTTCCCGTCGCAACCGCCTCCCTCACGAGCACGACCACGAGCCCACACGAGCACGAGCACGACGAGCACGAGCACGAGCACGACGGACGGCACGGGCACGGGAGGGCACGAAGAAAGAGAGCGCGGGGACCCCTGGGGGGCCCCCACGCTCTTCCTCAGGTCAGGATCTTGGTGACCTGGCCGGAGGCGACGGTCCTGCCGCCCTCGCGCACCGCGAAGCGGAATTGCTCCTCGAGCGCGACGGGCTTCTGGAGCACGACCGTGACCTCGGCGTTCTCGCCGGGCATGCACAACTCGGCGTCTGGGCCGAGCGTGAGCTGACCGGTGACGTCGGTCGTGCCGAAGAAGAACTGCGGGCTGTAGCCCCCAACGAAGGGGAGCCGACGACCGCCGTCCTCCTTGCTCAGCACGTAGAGCTGCGCGCGGAAGCGGGTCTGGGGAACAACGCTGCCTGGCTTGGCGACGACCATTCCTCTCTCCACCTCCTCACGCCGCACCCCACGCAGGAGGAGCCCGACGTTGTCTCCGGGCAAGCCCCGCTCGCAGTCGGCGTGAAAGGCCTGGATTCCGGTCACGACGCTCTTGCGGGTCTCCCGCAGACCGACGATCTCGACCGAGTCTCCGACCTCGACCGTGCCCCGCTCGATCTTGCCGGTCACGACGGTGCCGCGGCCGGGGATCGTGCAGGTTCCCTCGACTCGGAGCATGAACGCCTGCTGGGCGTCCCGAACCGGGATCGGGATGTAGCGGTCGACCTCCGCCATCAAGTGGCGGATCTGCTCGAGGGCCGCCTCGTCGCCGTTGGCCGCGGAGAGCGCCGAGATCCTCACGAAGGGGATCTCGTCGGCTGGATACCCGTGCTCATGGCACTCCTCGTAGCGAGTCCCACACAGGGAACTGGTGGCACACGGGACCTTCATGATCCCGCGTGGCTCGAGGTCGCTCCACCATGATCCGTAGGCCTGCCAGATCCGCGCCGCTCGGGAGAGCGGCGGGATCGAACCGTCGTCAGCCTTCGCTGACGCTGACGCGCTGTCTGGGGGGTGGGGTCCCAGCCGATCACGCGTCCTCTGGGTTCGATCGGTGCCGTGTTGACTGGGAATGATCCTGGATCTGTCAGTCTCTCGAGACGATTCGCGAGGGCATAATCGGCCCATGGAGATAACGCTTGATCTCACGCTTCCCTACGAGTGTCGTTGCGGGTTCGAGACGGACGTGCGGGTCCGCGGGACCGGGGAGACCGCTTCCGAGGACCTCATCGGCGAGGGCCCTCAGGCGGCCGAGGTCGCACGCAAGGCGAAGGACGACGCGCTGAGGACCGCGGGCTTGGCGCCTTGCCCCGCCTGCGGGAGGCGAGACGAGCGGGCCGTGCTCTTCTCACGCCTGCGCTTTTTTGGGGCTGTGCTCAGCGGTGGGGTCGTGGCTCCAGCCGTGTTCTACACCGTCGAATCGAGCCACCCCCTCGTGCTCGTGATCGTGGGGGTGATCGGCGTCGCGGCCGCCGTGGGGCTGACCTGGCCCAAGGACCCTCGGGACCTGACGGCCTTTGCGGAGGTCCCTCAAAAGCCGGCGCTGCTAAGCGCCGACGACCTCGCTCGCTTGCTCGAGGAGGAGGGGATCCCGCTCCGGAGGCGTGCGCTCTACTTGCTCGCGGCTCGGACTCACCTCGGGCGACCGACCCTAGCGAGTCTCGAGTGGGACGCGGTCGACTTCGCAGCCGGGCAGGCTCGCGTAAAGAACCGCCGCGGGGAGCAGATCAAGATCACGCTCGAGGACGACGTGGTCAAGCAGCTCAAGCGCCTCAAGGCGGAGCGGGCCCACAAGCGGATCGCGCGGGCCAGTAAGGCGGTCTTTAGCTCGGTCCCGACGCTCGCGGTGTTTGGGCTCGACCTCGAGCGGGTCGGTCTCGACACGGCTGAGCGGAGCTTCGCCTCGCTCTGGCAGTGAAACGGAAGTTCGTGATTTTGAGTGGTTGCACAGCACCGACACGTTCTCGTGTGGCGACCGAATCACGAATTCCGTTTCTAGAAGATTGAATCTAGTGAAGCGGAGCACGATTCTGACCGGGGTCGCCTTCCTAGCGAAGGGGGGTCGTGAGACCACACTTGCGGGCGACCCCTCAGGATCGTGGCCTCCGGTTTAGCGGGCCCGGGTCTGGACGCCCTCGCCGACCGCAGTCAGCATTTTGAGGAGGTCGTCGTAATCGGCGTGCCTGAGTTGGACCCAAGCGTTGGCCTTGTAGCCGGCGCCGACGGGCTGAGTCGGCGTCCCGGGGTTGGGGAAGTGGGCGTCGATAATGAAGTCGCCGAGGTCCCTCAGGAGCGCGTCCTTGCCCTCGTGGCCCACGATCGTGCCGTCCTGGTCGGGCCGGAGCGCGACCATGCCCGTCGCGAAGCGTCGCGAAGGGAAGCCGCCAGGCTCGAGGCCACAGATCGCGCGGGCCCACTCGGCATAGAGGTCGAGGTCGTTGGCGGCCCGGTAGAGGTCCCAGGCGCCGACGCCGGGGGGGCGGCAGGCGATCTCGGAGAACACCAGGCCCTTCTTAGTGGTGAACCACTCCATGTGGGTCGGGGCGGTCTTGATCCCGAGGACTTCGATCACGCGGCGGCCCAGCTTGCGGACCTCTTGGTAGCCCTCGGCTTCGATCCGGTTCGTGACGCAGAACTGGGGCGAGATCCAGCGGGTTCGCATTCCGTGGAGCACGTTGGGGTAGTAGTGGGTGATGAACTCGTGACGGACCTTGCCGTCGACGGTGATCGTGTCGAAGAAGCCCTCGTGCCCCTCAATGAACTCCTCGACGGCGTAGTCGATCTCTCGGGCCGCGAGGCCGGACTCGACCATCACCTCTTCGTAGCTCTTCTCGTCGGTGATCTTGTAGGTGTCGGCCGCGCCCGCCCCGTCGCGGGGCTTGAGAATGATCGGGTAGCCGACTTCGCCAATGAAGTCCTTGACCTCGGCGGCGCTCGTGATCCCGCCCGAGCGAGCGCAGGGGACGCCGGCTTGGCGGAGGACTTCTTTCATGAGCGGCTTGTCGCGGCAGCGGGCCGTGGTCTCGACGCTCGTGCCGGGGATCTTGCACATCTCGCGGATCTCCGCCGCGCAGCGCATGTGGGCCTCGACCGTGGCCTCGAGGCGATCCACCCAGCCCTTGCCCTGGAGCCGGCGAACGGCCTTGTACATCGACTCGTGATCGCAGACCGAAGGGACTTGCTCGTAGAACGTCAGCCACGACTTGAGCTCGTCGTCGAGGTACTCCTGAGGGCGCTCGCCGATCGCGCTGACCGTGGCGCCGACCGACTTGAGGCCGCGCACGAACTCGCGCTGGTTGGTGGGAAAGGCAGGCTCGACGAGGATGACGTGCATGGAAGCGCTCCGCCCTGGACGCCTGGCGTCTAGGAGCCGGGTAGTAAACCCGAGATTCGGTCAGATAGAAGCTTGGGAGCGTCTCAGAGCGGCGTCCCTCTCTAGGGAGACCGATTGAGACCCGGGTCAGCTCTACGCGCTCAGCTGTGACCGAGCGGGCGCAGCGCACGCCAGGAGCCGGGCTCGGAGTTCGAGAGCGGAGCCGACCCGCTCGTCGCGATCGATGGCGGTCAAGTCCTTGAGCAGGCGACGAAGGGGAGGCCTGAGACAGCTCGGGATGTGAACCGGGGAGCTGGCCATTCGCTCGAGGAGCGGATAGCCGGCGAGGTGGGGGTAGGTCTCTAGCCCCGTCGCCAGGAAGCGGGCCACGAGCCCGAGGGAAAACAGGTCACCCCGCGAGTCGAGCTCGAGTCCGCCTTTGAGGAGCTCGGGTGGCATGTAGCCGGGGGTGCCGAGCAGCAGGTTCGGTGAGGTCAAGCCGGTCTCTAGCGTTCGCTTGGCGAGGCCAAAGTCGATCAAGATTGGGTCACTCAGCCGATCGCCTCGCAGCATAATGTTGGACGGCTTTAGGTCGCGGTGAATCACGCCGCCGGCTTCGAGGGCTTCGAGGGCTCCGACGACGCCGAACAGGAGCTCCCAGATCTCCGCTTCGGTGGCGACGCCGCGCCGGCGGAGCCAGTCTTCGAGTGTGATCCCCGAGATCCGCTCCATGGCGAGGAACACCGTGCCCTCCTCCTCGCCAAAGTCGAGCACTCGGACGACGCCTGGGTGCTCCAGGCTCGCGAGGGTGTAGCACTCACGTAGGAACCGGCTCCGATCGATCGGCGTCTCGCTGGTCAGGATCTTGACGGCGGCCTCCTCCCCGCTCTCCATTTCGCGTGCGGCGTAGACGACTCCGTAGCTCCCCTCGCCGAGCGTCTCTTCGACCAGGTACTTGCCGCAGATCAGCTCGCCGGGGAGGTAGTCGCAGTTGAGCGTGATCTTCTTGAGGCGTTGAGTGTTGCGCAGGTGGAGGTGGACCTTGGAAGACAGCTCCATTGGGCCGACTGGCCTGACCAGGTAGTCGTTCGCCCCGGCGTTGAAGGCTCCTCGCATGTCCTGCTCCTGCTCGCTTTCCGACACGGCCATGATCGGGAGGCGAGCTGGGCCAAAGTCGCGACGGAGCTCAACGATCAGATCGAGAGCGCAGGTGTCCCGCAGCTCCAAGTCGAGGATCACGAGGCTGGGGGGTGAGGCCGCGATCGCGTCGAGCCCGTCCTCTGGGACCGCATAGGCGCGGACGTGGTGGCCCTTCTCGGCAAGGACCTCGAGCCAGCGCTCTCGGACGGCGGCGTCGTGTTGAAGAATGACGATTTCTGCCACGGTGGTGACCTCCAGGGGGCAGTTAGCAAGCCCGAGACCGCCTCAAGTGCTTGTCAGGGTCCCCCTGAGGCCTGGAGACCCCAGGGGGCGCTCTCGCGGTCGCGCTCCCCCCGACTCCAGGGGACTTGGCGAGCGCGGCGTCGCGCACGGGATTTGCGCAGGCGCCCCCAAGGGGCAAGCCCATGACCTTCATTCTCGTGGTCGAAGACGATCCTGACTTCAGCGCGCTGTATCAGACAGCGCTCGTCGAGCGGGGATACCTGGTTGGGCTGGCTTCGTCCGTTCAAGACGGCCTCGAGCAGCTTGAGCGCGTTCACCCTGACTTCGTGGTGGTTGACCTCGATCTGCCTGACGGGAGCGGCTTGAGCGTGGTCCGCGCGGCGGCGCGCCACTCCCCTCCGATCCCAGCCGTGA
>JAESQQ010000003.1 GCA_016765095.1 Planctomycetota bacterium
TTGGCTTCGTTGACCGTCAGGTTGCGTCCACCCATGTCTTGGCCTGCCAACCCCGCTATCGCTTCGTCGCCGCCGCTGGTCATCTCTACGAAGCCGAACCCGCGGGGCCGACCAGTCTCCCGATCCTCGATCAGCTTCACGCGGCTGACTTCGCCGTACTGGGCGAAGAGCTCGCGGACATCGTCCTCACTGGCGGTGAAGGGGAGGTTCCCGACGTAAATGTTCTTCAAGGTCTCTTCTCCTCTGGGCCTCGTCGCCCGACCGGACTCCTTGTACGCCATACGCGGGATCGACACAGGGGGTCTGAGGCGGTCTCAGAGGCAGCACTTTGGCTAGACCCGTGGATACTGGGAGCGTGTTCAATTCACTAAAGCGCGCCATGAGCAGCGACGGCCCAGCCCGGATCGAGGAGATCGAGCGCGAGCTCGTCAAAGTCGCGGACGCGATCACCTCCCGCGAGAACCAACTCGCAGAGAACCGCTCGAGCCGCCAGGAAGCGCTCTATCCCGAGGGGGCCGTCGAGGGCGCGGTCGGCAAGGGTCGATTCCCTGGACTTCACCCGTTCACGTTCGAGGAGGAGGAGCGCCAGACCTGGCTGGTCGCCGCTGCGACCGGAATCATCGACAACTTCCCCGGGAGTGAAGGCCTCCTCAGTCAGCTCGACGCGACTTTCTCGGCCTATGCCGAGGCGAATCACCTCGCGGTGTCCGCCAAGGGCCCGTACTCACAACTGGCGGAGTGGCAGGCCGAGATCCTCAGCTGTTGGGACATTGAGATCGACGTTCCCGTGTTCGTGGGGCGCCAAGAGCGGAGCGAGGTCCTCGGCTGTCGCGAACCATTCGTCGTGCTGGGACGATACATGCTCGAGGCCCTCGAGCCCGACGAGCAGCGCTTCCTCCTCGCTGCGAGCTTGGGGCACGTGTTCTTTGGGAACTTGAGGATCTTCGCCTTCTATCGCCTGTTCGAAATGCTCGACAAGCTCCCGAGCATGACTCGTCTGATCGCGCGCGGGTTGGGCATGATTCCCGGCGTCGGGAACACGATCAGCAAGGGCCTCGAGCTCGCGCAGGCGCTCAACCAGCAGGTGATTCGTAAGACGAACCTCGTCGTCGGCCAGCGCCAGCACGTGCTCTGCGATCGCCTCGCGACCCTCGCCTTTGACGACCAGGAGGCTGCTCAGCGGACGCTCTGCAAGCTGGCGATCGGGGGAAAGCACGCGACCGATCCGGATGTCCGGGCCAGCTTGATCGAGCAGGGGCGTCGGGTCAGCGAGCGCTTTGAGGCTCGCGAGATCGACTTGACGATGCTCTCGATCGTCGGACCGTCGGCCAACTTCGCGGCTTGGCGGGCCTACAAGCTAGACACTTGGCATCGCAGCGAGCGAGCCGAGCGACTCCGCGAGGGCTACTACGTGACTCGCGAGCGGCTGGCGGCCTATCGCCTCAGCAATCAGACCCTGGAGGCGGAAATTTCTCGCCTCGAGGGTCGGCTGATCGATCTGCACGCGCGCCAGGACAAGCTGAGCGAAGAGCGGGCCCAGCTTTTGGCCGGTCTGGCCCCCGACCCAACCAAAGGCGACAAGTGAACCTGGACCTTTCGTTCTGTCTCGTCGGCGAGCCTGAGCTAAGATCAATTCCTCGGAGCGCGGCCCCACGTCGTCTCCTGTCTGCTTGGAGCACACGATCATGCTGAGCCTCGCCTTTGGCCTCCCCGGGACCACCGAGTGGATCATTATCCTGATCATTGCCCTCCTGATCTTCGGCTCGCGCCTCCCCAAGGTGATGCGCTCCATGGGTCAGAGCATGAATCAGTTCAAGCGCGGCATGAACGAAATGATCGACGAGGACGAGCGCCAAGAAGACGACGCGAAGGAGAAGGAGAAAGAAGCCAAGGCCTAGGGCCCTCTTCCTTCTTGGCCCCCTTCCTGCTTGGCCCCCTATCTTGCTAGGGATCACGAGCGCGCCCTCGGGCGCGCTTGTTTCGTATGGGCTACGGGGCGGAGGTCGAACGCAGCCCACGGCGACGAGGACAAGCGAGAGCCCAAGTTATTCTTCGACAGCCCCTTCAACTGCTTTGGGTTTGAGGGGGTAGGGGCGGGGTTTACAGCTCCTGACGTATCAAATCTCAAGATGAGAGCCCGTCTGTCTCGCCGAGACAGACGTCGGGCGGGGGTAAACCGGGTAAACCCCGCACCCTACAGATCGCACGGGGGCCCTTGGAGCCCTACAAAATGCCGAGCAAACACGCACATTTTGAACCCAACGCAGTTTAGGTCCAGCGCTCTTCGAGTCCTCGGATCACCTCGGGGAGCGTGGCCAGCAGGTCGCTCGCCACGAGGGGAGCCATTCCGTGGACCCGCGCGGCCAAGTCGCCAGCCCGACCGTGGAGCCAGGCTCCGAGGCAGGCAGCCTCGTAGGGAGGCAGGCCTTGGCCGAGGAGCGCTGCGATCATGCCGGTCAGCACGTCGCCGCTCCCCGCCGTGGCGAGGCCCGCGTTGCCGGTCTCGTTCCGGTAGAGACGGAGGCCCTCGGGTGAGGTCGCGCAGACCAGAGTCCCAGCACCCTTGAGGAGTGTGCACACCCCGTGTGTGTCGACGAAGGAACGCAGGGCGCGCTCGCGCCCTTCGTCACCACTCTCCAGCTCTCCGCCCAAGCGTTGGAACTCGCCCGGGTGAGGGGTGAGCACGGCGCGACCGGCCAAGGGCTGGAGGGCCTCGGCCTGGCCTTCGAAAGCGTTGAGGCCGTCGGCGTCGAGGACGAGCCGAGGTCCTTGGTCGGGCTCCAGGTCTTTGAAGAAGGACAGGACCAAGCGTCGGGTCAGCTCTGCGGTCTCCTCGCCTCGTCCGATCCCGGGCCCGATCGCGAGCGCGTCGCGTCCAGCCGTCAGCTCGAGCAGGGGTTCCAAGGCCGCCTCGGCGAAGCCCCCCTCGCTCGTCTGAGGGAGCGGCTTGGTCATGACGCAGGTCGTCTTGACCTCGAGAATGTCGTTGATCCCCTCCGGGCAGGCGATCGTCGCCAGGCCAGCGCCGGTCCGGAGACAGGCCTGAGCGGTCAGGCAAGCCGCCCCCGACATGCCGCGCGAGCCCGCCACGACCAACACGTCACCGGCGGACCCCTTGTGGACGGTTCGCTCGCGGGGGGGGAAAGGGAAGGGGGGGTGAATCGCGCTCAAGCTAGACCCTCATTTCGAAGCGCTTCTCGCGCGGCTCGTCGTAGCGCTCGATCTGACCGCGCTCGGCGCTCTTGAGGAGACGGCGAATCTGCTGGCCGAGGGCGTCGACGTCAGTGCTGGCGAACTGCTCGCCCCCGAATCGCCGCAGGTTCTCGGCTTGCCGGGCCAGAATGACCGCGTCCTGGGCGAAGATTCGGCGCGCGATCGGGGTCAGGACGAGTTTGACCAGCAGGCTCGGGAGCGGGACGCGGAAGCTGATCGCGGCGAACAAGCGGGTCTTGTGATCCGAGAGCGGGGTCATGGCCGAGGTCACCACGAAGTGGCTCGTGTCGCCGAGCTTGTATTCGACCTGCGCCAGGCAGGGGAGGAAGAACCGGTCGAAGTGCTGGACTATTGCGTCGCTCCCGGGCGCCAGGATCCGCCCGGCGAGGCCAGCGGGACGAGGTTCTCCGATGTACTCGGCCTCGACCCGATCGCCCCAGTCGCGGACGACGACTTGAATCTGGTTCGGCTCGCTGACGCCCCGAAACAAGCCGCGGTGCAGGAAAGCGGTGTGCGGCACGTCGAGGGCGTTCTCGGCCACCGCGTGGAGGCTCCCGTCGGCCTCGACGACGTCTAGGACCGTCGTGTAGCGGGCGTCGCCCCGGGTCGGGAGCGCGTAGGGCTCGGTCGCTGGCGTTGATCCGGCGCTCGGATAGACCCAGATCCAGCCGTCTTGCTCGCGGACGGGGAAGGACTCTGCGCAGCGCGCCGGTCCACCGGGCTCGCCGACGAGGCAGGGGACCTCGACGCAGTCGCCCCCCGTGTCAAAACGCCACCCGTGGTATTGGCAGCGGAGGGACTCGCCTTCGACCGAGCCGCCGCTGAGCGGCACGTTTCGGTGCGGGCAGCGGTCGAGGAAGGCCCCGACCTTGCCAGCCTGGGTCCGAAACAAGACGAGGGGGAGCCCAAGGACGGTCCGCGCCAGGACCCCGACCCGGCCGAGCTCCTTGCTCAAGCAGGCCACATACCAGGCGTCGGTGACCTTGGCGACCGAGGTCACGCCCTTGCCTGGGGCCGGGCGAATGCGCGCAGGGAGGAGAGGGAGTTCGCTCACAGGGATCAGGTTACTTCGCAGATTGGGCTGGGTGGGTAGGATCTGCCAACCGCGGAGGTCTCCATGACCCACCCCTCCCTAGCCCTTCTCGTCCTAGCCTCGCTCCTGTCCCCGACGACGCTGGTCTCGGCCGAGCAATACGACTTGACCAAGCTCCTCGGTCGCGAGCCCAAGACCGGTGAAGTCGTGCGGGAAGTCAGCAGCGAAGTCGAGAAAGGGCGCCAGGTGATCCGACGGGGCGGGAAGGTCGTGCAAGACCAGGCCTCCTCCAAGAGCCAGGCCTACACCCGCCTGGTGCAGGTCCTCAAGGCTGACGCCGCAGGGGACGCGCTCAAGACGCGCTACACCTACGTCAGCTACGAACGCGAGCAGGGCGAAACCAAGCGAGTCCTCGAGGTCGAAGGCCTCGTCGTCGTGGTCGATCAGTCCCAGCAAGAAGTCACGGTCAGCGCTGAGGGAAAGCGGGAGATCAACCCCTTCCTCGAGAACCACCTCAAGGACGAGGCGGCGGACCAGCCGAAGCTCGCCGAGCGAATCAAGCAGCTGAGCGCGTTCTTGCCCGACAAGCCCGTTGGGCTCAACGAGACCTGGACGGGGAAGCCGGTCGAGGTTGCCAAGGCCCTCGGGCTAAGCCACGAGGGAATCAACACCAAGTCCTCACGTGTCAAAGGATCTCTGACGGCCGGCAAGGTGAAGGGGACGCTTCGGGTCCTGATCAAGGTTCAGTTGACCTACACGACCTACCAGAGCATGAAGTGTAAGGAGCCCATGCAAGTTGAAGTCACGATCGAGGCGATCGTGCCTCTGAAGGCGGGTGACCCCACGGGCGTCATGAACCAAACCATGGTCATGGGGGGCGTCCTCGAGACCCAAGGCATGCTCGTCGCGATCGACCTTGAGCAGTCGTCTAAGACCGAGATCACGCACGCCAAGAAGTAGCTCGCGCCAGAGCCTAGAGCGGAGGCAGCGAGAGGATCTCGCGGGCCTCCTCGACGGTCGCGAGTTCGCGGCCCACGTCGCGAGTCAGCCGAGCCGCGACCTCACAGAGTTGACCGTTGCTCGAGGCTTGCTCGCCGTTGGGCAGGTAAAAGTGGTCCTCGAGCCCGCAGCGAATGTTGCCTCCGAGCACGAGCGCCGCGCCGAGCATTCTCCATTGGCAGTGGCTGATTCCGATCACCTCCCACTGGGCGTGGGCGGGGATCAGGCCGCGCTGGAGCTGGAGGGCCTCCACGCTCGCCGGCAGTCCGCCGAGCACGTTGACAATGAAGCTGAACTGCTCTGCGCTCTTGAGGAGCCCCATTTCGCGGAAGGGATCGGCGGAGCTAGTGTGCCCCGTGTCGAAGCACTCCATCTCCGGCTTGACGCCGGCCTCGTTCATGGCCAACAACAGGCGCTTGATCTTGGGGAAGGGGTTGGTGAACACGAGGTCGAACACGAAGTCCTTGCGCTTGTGGCTGAACTTCCCGTAGTTCATAGAGCCCATGTTGAGGGCTGCGATCTCGGGGCGGACCTCGCGGACCATGCGCTCTTGGAGGGTCGTGTCGTCGTCGAGCGCGCCGGTCGAGAAGTTGAGGATCACCGGACAGCGAGCCCGGACCTCGTCCTTGATTCGTTGGAAAACCTCGGGCTCGAAGGTCGGGGTCCCGTCGTCGTTGCGGGCGTGAATGTGCACCACCGTGGCGCCCGCGTCGAAGGCCCGCTGCGCCTCCTCCGCGATCTCGACAGGGGTGTAGGGAATCCCCGGGCACTGCTCACGGTTGGCGAGGACACCCGTCAGGGCGCAGGTCAGGACGACCTTGTCTTCGTAGCTGGGCACAGGGGCCTCCTATCCTCTGAGTCGATCGAAGCGCCAAGCCAGGTCGGCTCGATCCCGATAGAAGCGCAAGATCTGGTTTATGTAGCTCCGCAGCGGTGGGCAAGAGATCCCAGTCCCCGCGAGCGCGCTCCGAGTGTTGGTCGTGTCGTAGATCACGTAGTGATTGAAGTAGGGCAACGACTCGGCAGTCAATCCCGAGACCTCGACGAGCTTCTTGATCTTGAACAGCGGCCGGAACAGCGCCTCGGGAAGGCTGAACCGCGGGCGAGGGGCTCCGAGCCGCTCGGCGGCGAGCTCGATCAACTCGAGCGAGGTCAGCGGGTTCGAATCGGCGAGCTGAAACACCTTGCCGGCCGTGTCTGGCTGGTTTGGGATCGTGACCAGGCAGTCGACGATGTGGTCGACGGGGACGAGGTTTGGCCGGCCGGTGCCTGGGGAGGGGGTCGCTATCAGCCAGCCCATCATGACGGCGCCGAAGCTTGCGTAGGGGCCGTCGAACTTCTGGGTCTCGCCGGTCTTGCTGTCGCCGACCACGATCGCGGGCCTAAAGATCCGGGTTTCGATCTTGTTCATGCATTTTTGAACCAGGACCTCCGCCGCGAACTTGGTCGACTCGTAGTGGTTCTTGAACGTCTGCCCGCGATCGAGGTCGTCCTCGAACACCATGCCTTGGCGGAAGCCAGACACGTAGCAGGTCGAAATGTAGTTGAGCCGCACCTCGCCTTTGGCGTAGGCCTGACAGAACTCGAGGACCTTGGTCGTTCCTATGACGTTCACCCGCCGCGCTATGTCCTCAGGCACCGCGAGGTCGTAGACCGCGGCTAGGTGATAGACCTCGCTCACCGCGGACTGGATCGCGGCCGGGTCTTTGAGGCCGAGGCCGTCTTGGGTGATGTCTCCGACCAGGACGTGAGCCTCAGCGCCTTCGCCGCGGAGTTCGCTCGCGAGGGCCTCGGCTGCCTCGGCGAAAGAGGCCAGGCAGAGCAAGTAGAGCGGGCGTCCCTGAGGGATCAGGGCCCGCGCGAGGCGTGAGCCGATAAAGCCCGGCACGCCAGTGATCAAGATCCCATTCACGGACCCCACCTCCCAAGTTTCGAGCAGTCTACTGCGAGCCCCGAGCGGCGCCGGCTCCCGGGGGCCGAGATCGTCGAGGGGGCTCCCGGGAGGTAGAGTCGAGCCGTGGCGAAAGAACCGAGTCGACGCCTGATCACGATCCAGGCGAAACAGCACTGTCCGCTCTGCCGAGAGAAGGTCCATACCCAGGAAGTCCTCACGGTCTGCCCCGGCTGCCGAGCGGTCTATCACCGCGAGTGCATTGGGGAGCTCGGTGGCAACCGCTGCACCACTCTCGGCTGCAGGTTCTCCGTTCGTCGACGCGCCCCCCAAGCGCCGCCCGAGGGGGCTCCCTCGCGACCCCCCTCCTCCATCTCGTCCGAGGCGATCGTCAAAGTCGCTTTGGTCTTGGGGGTGTTCTTCTCCTTTCTCTTCTTGGCCGCGCTCGGCTCGCGCTCGATCGGGGTCTCCGACACCGGCCGCAATCCGCGGACGGATAGGCGCCGTCAGCAGGTCCGCGCGACCTACAGGTCCAAGGCCAAGCGCCTGCTCGCGATTGCTCGGGCCGAGCGGCCTCCGGCGTCTTGGCGATTTACCCGGCAGGCGTACCACACCGCGGCGCCGAACCCGACTGCGGCGGTCCTTAGCTGGAGCCAGCTCTCAGACCCCAGCCTTCCCTCTCCCTACGAAGCTCACTACCCAAACGACTTCCGGCAGGGGCTCTTCCTCTGCAACCTCAACTCGGGCGAGTTCTCGGGTCTCCTCGACGGTGCGATCGCGAGATCGGCTCGGGTTCGCTACGTGATCGTCCTCGAGGTGGTGGCGGTTCGCCGCGCGGAGCGCGCGCGGCTGACGAAGAGTAGCGTGATCCTGATCCCAACGTCGCGATCGTTCAGCCTGGATAAAGCGCGCCAGGAGGATCGGATCCCGGGCGGGTTCCCGCTCCATACGCCGGCCGTGGTCGCGCTGCGGGCCTACCTCTTCGACCTCTCGTCTTCGCCGCAGTACAAGGGGGCGTTGACTGTTACGGAGAAGTCCCCAAAGGACTTTGACGCAGTCCGGAATAGCCCGGACTCGGGCATTCAGGCTGAACTGAACCGGGTCGAGGGCTATCCGCTTCGCGCGAGGCGCAGGGACTTCATACCCAGCGCCGACGACGCGGCCTTTCGGGCAGCATTGGATGCGGTCCGGGAGGTGCTGGACCCCTACGCTCCGCGCTGAGGGGACGCGGAGACGAGCCCATTGCCCAGCGGCCTCTTCTACCTACCTGTGCACGTGCCCGGGCACGTCCGGGCACGTGCCCGTCCGGGCACGTAGCCTAGGCCGCGAGAATTCGCGACAGACGGACGCGGAGACGGGCCGAACCAACGCAAAAGACCCCGCCGAGGCGGGGTCTTTCGAGGTTCACCCGGCTCGCAGACGCGAGCTTGAGGCGACTAGCGCTTGCTGAACTGGAAGGACGCGCGCGCGCCCTTCTTGCCGGGCTTCTTGCGTTCGACGATCCGCGCGTCGCGGGTCAGGAAGCCTGCTTCCTTGAGGCCGGGATAGAAGCGCTCCTTGTCGGCCGCGCAGAGCGCGCGAGCGATACCGAGGCGCACCGCGCCGGCCTGGCCGGCCATTCCGCCGCCCGTGACGTTCACGAACACGTCGAAGAGCGTGTTCGCGCCGTTGAGCTTGAAGGGAGCAACCACCTGGACTTTGTCCAGGTCGCGGACGAAGTAGTCTTCGAAGGCGCGTTTGTTGATCGTGATCTTGCCTGAGCCGTTGGGGCGGAGGCGAACTCGAGCGATGGCCGACTTGCGGCGGCCCGTGCCCCAGTGGTAGAGCGGAGTGGTCACAGGGGCCTCTTAGATCTTGCTCAGGTCGAGCGGCTGGGGGTTCTGCGCGCCGTGTCGGTGATCCGAACCTGCGCAGGTCTTGAGCTTGGAGAGCATCGTGCGTCCGAGCTTGTTCTTGGGGAGCATCCGACGCACGGCCAACTGGAGCACGCGACCGGGGTCGCGCTCCATGAGCTCGGCATAGGTGAACTCCTTCAGACCGCCTCGGAACCCCGTGTAGTAGGGGTAGACCTTTTGCTCGGCCTTGCGGCCGGTCACGCGGATCTTATCGACGTTGGTCACGACCAAGAAGTCGCCCATGTCAATGTGGGGGGTGTAGGTGGGCTTGTGCTTGCCCATGAGGACGCGGGCCAGCTTGGTGGCGAGGCGACCGAGGATTTGGTCGGTCGCGTCGACGTGAAGCCACTCACGCTGCGCCTGGTCCGAGGCCTTTGCCATGTAGGTCTTGGCAGTCATTTATACGATCCTCGAACGATTCGTTCGGGTGCGGTCCCGCGAAGCTTCGCGGTCCGAAGGGGGGAGAAAATACGCCCGACGGGAGCCAGCGTCAAGGGTCGGCACGAGTTATGGCGTGGGCTTCCCATTCCCTTCGAGGAGGTCTCAGGCCTCCTTGGGCCGGGAGGTTGGCGGTCAGGTTGGCGTATCAGACCTCAGGGGAGCACACTGCGACCCTATGGACCCAGGGGAGGGTTGTGTGACCCAGATGGCCATCGCCTTGATCTCGACGGGCGGGACGATCGAGAAGACTTACGACGAGCTAAGGGGGGTCCTGACCAACCGGACCAAGGCCCTAGACGTGCTCCTGGCCCAGATTCAGCTGGAGGGGGTCGAACTGACCCGGGTCCCGCTCATGAACAAGGACAGCCTCGAGATGACCGAGGCCGACCACAACCTCGTGGCTCAGACCGCGGGTGCCATGGCGCAGACCCACGCCGGGGTCGTCGTCGTCCACGGGACGGATCGACTCGCGATCACAGGCGAGCGAATCGTGGGGCTCTTGGGGCGCCACCCGCGAACCCCGATCGTCCTGACGGGCGCAATGCGGCCCTACATGCTCCGCAACACCGACGCGACCCAGAACGTGATCGAGGCGCTGTTGGCCGTGCAGTTGCTGCCGCCAGGGGTCTACGTCGCCATGCACAACAAGGTGCTGAGCTTCCCAGGCGTGCTCAAGGACCTTCAGCGGGGAACTTTCGTGCAGGCCGAGACGTAGCTCCACCGCGCCCCAAGGGGGGACTCGGCTGGCAGGGAAGGGACCCGGCGCGTACCCTCGCGCCGGGTGGGATCGGAGCTCAGGGTGGACGATTTCGAGGAGCTCAAGGAGCGAGTGCGCGGCTTGAAGTTCGACGTGCCCTCGGCGGAGGGGTGTTTGAAACGTCTCGCGCTCGAGGGGATCGAGGGGCCCATGGCCGAGGCGGCCGTGGAGGCGGTGTTCAACGAGGCCAAGGACGCCGCGCGGCAGCGTCGCGAAGACGACCACGAGCCCGAGGACTCCGCTTCCCGCAGCCAGCGGAAGCTGGGCTCGCACGTCGGAATGGCCCTGCAGGGGTTGGGCGTGTTCGCTGTCTCGGTCGTCGTGGGGACCCTCGCCATGAGGTACTTCTCGCCCTCTGCGGGGACGATTAGCGTCCTCCACATTCTCTACGTCGGCGCGACGATGGTCGCGATCAAGGCCGGGCAAATGGTGTGGGCGAGCGTGAGGGTCTAGTGCCTATTCGCTCCCAGGAGGTGGCTGGGCCTCAGGAGCCACAGCCACACCCGGTTCGAGCAGCTCGGCGCCAGGGCCTCGGTTGCGGACCCTGTCCAGGAGCCGCAACAAGGGCTCCCCGTCGAGGAGCAGGACAGGAAAAAGGAGGAGGACCTCCCAGAAGAAGATGTCCATCAGGACGATTGTCGAGAGGTGGAACCCGACCATCACGACGAGCCAGTAGCGACGAAACTTCGCGCTCACGAGGCAGAAGGGGGCCAGCAGCTCGGCCGTGGTCACGATCGGGAACCCGAACTCGAGCGCTCGCACGAGGAGAGGTTGGCGGAGCACGACCTCTGCGACCGGGGTCAACCCATACCAGGTTGGACCGTAGGAGTTCTCCGCGATCCAATAGGGGAGCGCGCCGCTTCCCCAGAAGGAGAGATCGTTGTGGGTCAGCCGGTGGGCTGCGATCAAGCAGTAGGGAGTCAACACGAGTACGGCCAGGAGGAGCATCGCGAGCCGCGCGGTGGGGTTCATTCCCTCAGGCTGAGGGTCTCGCCGCTTGAAGAGCGAGAAGCCAGAGAGAGGGAACAGCGCGAGGACGTAGACGGCGTAGAGCGCTGAGAGCTCCTGGTGGTTTATGTAGAAGAACCCCCGCGCGAGGCCTTGGTGAAGGGTCAAGAGCAGGACGGTCGGGATCGCGATCCAGCGCCAGGGGCGGACCCCAAGCGCGCAGGCGATCAGGCCGAGGGTCAAGATCCACTTGAGCGCGAGCAGGGCGGGGACGGTCAGGAGCACGTCCCAGGCACTCTCCGGAATGATCCTCAGCAAGCCAGGGGCGTCGAACGCCCTACGCGGGAGCGCGGCCAGGCGGGAGGGGTCGTCGGGGACGACGTGGAGCAGCCAGAGCAGGAAGATCCAGGCCCTGACGAAGCCGAGTCCCCGGGCCGTTGCGGCGGCGTGAATCATGGTGCCTCGACCGGGATCCGCCAAAGGACCTCGCGCTTGGCTTGCTCTGGATGACCGAGCGCTTCGCGTGGGAGAGCCAAGCGACTGACCACGATCGTTGAGATCGGCGCGGTGCCTTCGCGCTCGTTGTGGAGGCGCGCGAGGGTCCTCAGGACTTCGAAGTGCTCCTTCCGAAAGTCCCGCCGCTGCTGCTCCGCGTCGTCTAGGAGGACCGTTAGCTGCTCAGCCTCCCAGAGAAGGCCGGATCTCCCAGCGACTCCAAAGGTGACGAGGCTCGTCGTCAGGGTCTGAGCTCGCGCGTTGGGGAGGAACTCGATCGCCTCTCCGCTCGAGGTCAGTCCGCGGTATTCGTAGGTGACCACGTCGCCCTCGGGGGGGTCGGTGTACATGGTCCAGTGCGTGAGCGGAAAGGTCTGTTCGTCGGAGCCCCAGAGGTGTCCGAACAGGAACAGCGCGACGCACACCAAGCCCAGTCGTCGTGCGGCAAGAGGCGCGGCGGAGAAGAACTCGGCCAACTCTCCGCGGGACTCGACCAAGTGGACGATCAGGACCACGAGACCGAGTTCGACGAGGTGGTCGAGGAGGAGAACGTGACCGCCGGGGTAGAGGAGAGCAGCGATCACAGCGAGCGGGGCGAGCCACCAACGCCAAGGACGTCGGGGTTGCGCAGGCTCGCTGAGCTCCTCGTCTGGCCCCATAGCTCCCTCTCCGCGGCGAGTATAGGCCGGGGAGAGCGGGGCCAGGGTTCACTGACTCAGTCGCCTTGGAACACTGCGTACTGCTCGCGGCAGTGAACTCGCCAGAGGCCTTCGAGCAGATCCTAGTCGATTCCGAGGATCGGCCCCAGGTGAGGATCGAGGCGGGTCGAGCCGGTCTGGCGCATGGCGTTGAGGAGCGGAACCCACTTCGCATTCAAGCGCTCATGACCCAAGAGTGTCTCCACGAGGGTTAACGCTTGGACCCGTTCGAATCTGGACAGCGAGGTCTTCTGGCAGAGGTCTCGCAGCGGCAGGATTCCGGCTCGGCCCATCTCACAGCCCTTCTTCGGCGGGCGGGTGGAGCATGCTCATGGGGCCTCCAGTCGGATCAGATTCCGAGTCGATCTGCGATCCGCCCGGGCACGAACATGTGGCTGACGCTGATCGAGGGGTTGTGTCCGCTCGGCGGCACGTAGGGATAGATCGTGCGCGTCCTCGAGCAGTAGGCGTCTGCGCGGCGATAGCCGGCAAGCAGCGCGCAAGCGCTCCAGGCTGCTCGCAGCGGACGTCCCAGGCGGACGCGGCCGGGGCGAGGGTCGGCTGGGCGGAGGCCTTGGCCGGACTTCTCGTGCAGATACTTGAACCCGGAGTGATAGGTGTTCCAGGCCGTCGCGCGCAGGTCGTCGATCGAGAGCGCGTTCTCCTCAGTGAACAGGAGCACGAGGCCTGCGCGCTCGTAGCCGCGAAAGACCTCGGCCATTCGCTCGTCGGTTTGGTCCCGGACCTCGTGGAAGCCGTTGCCGACGAGCATCACTGCGCCCTCAGGGCTCAGGCCCGCGGTCGTAAAGGCCTGGAGGAGGACTTCCGGGCAGCCAATGTCTGCCTCGACGAAGAGCATGTCTTTGGGCAGGTTTCCGGCGGCTTGCTCGCTTCGCGCCGCGTCTATGGAGGCCGACTCGAGGTCGGCCCCGACGTAGCGGATCGCCTCCCCGTTGCGCGCGAAGCGCTGGCGTGTGGCCTCGCCCCGCCCGATCGCGTGCTCGACGAACACGTCGTAGCTAAAGCCGGTGTCTTTGCAGAAGCGATCCAGCGCGTCATTGGCGAGGCGGAAGGTCTTGCGGTTGGCGTCTTGGCTGGCGCCCACGTTTTCGCCGCGGTGGACCCAGGCCTGACCGCGACCCTCGAGGAGGATTTGAGCGCCCTGTGCCATGTAGGGGTGGTAGGTCTCAATGATCCCGAAGGGACCCGGCGCACGCTTGAACCCTCGAGCTCCGAGCGGTGTGACCGTGTAGTCCTCTCCCTCGCGGTCCAGCCAACCCGCGGCGGTCAGGATCTCCAAAGCACCGGCTGCCGCGAAGGGGTGGGTCGCGCTGAGCGTCAGCGGCCGGAGGCGGACGTCGAGCTTGAGCTCGGTCGTGCGCCCGGCGGCTCGGAGCCCCAACACGAGGGGCACGAGGCGATAGCCGAGCTGGACCTCGTCGTGACTCGCGATCCAGTGATTGGGTGTCCCGTGGCGGACAGGCCGGGGGGTCGTAAACGCGAGGTCGAGCAGGACGTCGATTGACTCCGAGGGGAGGGCGTCCCCGCGAAAGAGCGATCCCCAGAGGCTCGTGACCGAGATCGGAATCCCGGCCGGCACGGGAGTGATCTCGGTGAGGAGCTGGCGAACGCGCGGGTGGCCAGCGATTCGATAGCTCTCGTCGTATTGGTCGACGACACCCCTCGCGAGCAGGAACCCGAGGTCTGCCTCGAGCTCTCGGGGGTCGAGGTCGCGCTCGACTCCCGCTCGCGAGACCCGGCACTGGGCCGGGTAGATCGCCTCGCCCGCGAGGAGGCGCTCGAGCAGGCCCAGCTCGGCCAGGAAACCAAGCACGTGCCGAAGGAGCCAGAGGTCGGGAGGGGCTGTAATCGCGGCGGTCCGAACGATCTGGCGCGCGACTTTGCAGGACCGCGCCAGGTTTGGATCGTCCTCTCCGTTCGACGATTCGATTTCGTCGACCGCGCGGAGGACCCT
Organism: Planctomycetota bacterium; assembly: GCA_016765095.1. Lineage (GTDB taxonomy): Bacteria > Planctomycetota > J058 > J058 > J058 > NORP233. The sequence goes on from JAESQQ010000003.1 coordinate 14,346, forward strand.
CAGGCCGGCCCCAAAGAGGTGAGGGACCCGATCGCGAAAGGACTCCCACGCCGAGCGGTCGAGGTAGGGCCAGCCGGAGGGGGTGACCCCAGTCGGCTGATTGAGGATCGGGAGGAGGAGGTCTCGCAGACCGTCGTCGGGGGCGGATTTCACAGGCGAGAGGATATCCGCCAAGCACCCGCTGTTGAGGACTGGGGCGTAACGGCTACAGGCACGGTCCTCTCGTGCTCGTGCTCGCTCGTGCTCGCTACGAGCACCTCGGACGACCAGACACAGAAAGAGCGGACGCCTGGGCGTCCGCTCTGACTGGGTCAGGATCTCCGGTCGGGCCGGCTCTTGGGGGGCGACTCGGGGTTTCGGCTCGCGGCTTCGATTTGAGTGGCGTCATGATTCGCTCCTCGGCATGGACCCTGGAGAGGCTATCACCGAACCCAGATAGATACCGAACACGCGAATGCGAGGAGCGGTGCTGGAGCGCATTCCGCGAATTGGGAGGTGAGCCCAAATTGGGACGTATCGTTTTCAGAGCAAGTGGTTTAGGGGCGAGGGGGAGGGTGGCACCAGACGTGCAACAGGCGGGACAAGAACCGATCGCCGCTTCTCGGCTTGATCCCAAGGACTCACTCATGCTCCGTAAACTCCTCAACCTGACGGCCGGCCTCTTCTTCACCATCCTCGCGGCGCTCCCCGCCTATGCCGTCGAGGCGAGCCAGTTCCAGATCCAAGGTCAGGATCTTCGCCGCGGGCCTTACTCGGGAACCCTCGACGTGGACCCCAAGCCCGACGGGAGCCTTGAGGTCGAGCGCAAGGTCCGGTTCCTCCTGACGGGAGTCGAAGAGACTCAGCGCGGAGTGCTCAACGCCCGCGGTCAGGATCGCTGGCAGGGCGTGATCCGAGGTAGCGCTGGGATCACTGGCGCCCTAGGTGGAACCCGAACTCGCTCCGCCCTGTTCGCCTTGAGCGTCGACGACGCGACCGACACCTGTCAGGGAGCCGTGGTCGGCGGCCGCGGGGTGAGTACGTTTGCAGGTCGGATTTCACCGAGCGCGACGCCGACCCCTGCCACACCTCCGACCCCTGCCACACCTCCGACCCCCGCGACCCAGACGCCGAGCGGCGAGACCTTCGCGGGCCTCAATATCTATGACTTCGACCCTGCGATCGGGATCACCGACACGGCCGGCGCCTATCGGGTCGCGGTCGATTGGGATGCCGAGGACGACGCCTTCACCGATCTTCTCGGCAAGCTCCTCAACGACCCCAAGATCGACCAGATTGAAGGACTCGTGCTCGGCAGTTGGGGCGACTCCGACGACTTCATCGACGTGCTGCTTCAGCACAAGGCCAAGCTCAAGGGCCTCAAGGCGCTCTACGTCGGCGACATCGACTACGAAGAGGCCGAGATCTCGTGGATTCAAAACGCCGACTTGGGGCCGCTCCTCAAGGACTTGCCGCTCCTAGAGACCCTCAAGGTTCGCGGCGGAACCGGCCTCCGGTTTAGCGGAGCTTTCGAGCTGGCGTATCTCAAGGAGATCGTGATCGAGTCTGGCGGGACCTCGGCCTCAGCGGTTCGTCAGCTGGGGGCGCTCAAGCTTCCGGCTCTGGAGCGCTTGGAGCTCTGGCTCGGAACTGACGAATACGGGGGTAGCTCGACCGTTGCTGACCTTCGCGGGTTCTTCGAGGGGACCAACTTCCCCAAGCTGACGTCCCTCGGGCTCATGAATAGCGACATTAGCAACGGGATCGCGGAGGCGATCGTCAAGGCTCCTATCCTGAGTCGTCTAGAGATTCTCGACCTCTCTATGGGAACCCTCGACGACCGTGGCGCCGCCTTCTTGCTCGGGAACGACAAGATCAAGGCTCTCAAGACGCTCAACCTCGACCGCCACTACATGACCGACGCGGTTCGTGATCAGCTCAAGGCCATGACGCCCGTCAAGGTCGTGGCGGGTGACACCGAGCTCGACGACCAATCCCCGGACGACCGCTACACCGCCGTCGGCGAATAGCTAACCCCCGCTGTGCGCTTCGTCGTCCTCGGAAATCCCGAGGGGAAGCGGGTCGCCTTTTTCCAGCGAGCCCTCGGGGTCCTGGGACAGGCCCCGGCCGAGGTCCTCTCTTGGATCGACTTCCTCGCCGAGCCAGCCCGCTTGGCGGAGGCCTTGGCGGGAGCCGTCGCGCTTCGAATCGAGAGCACCGGCCAGAGCTTCGCGGTCCTGCGCGAGTTGATCGCGTTGGGGGCAGAGGCTGATCTCGGAGGGGCCGAGCCGCTCCCCGCTGAGGTCGCTCGTGGGCTGAGCGAAGAGAAGGGGCGAATCCTCTGTCTGCGGCAGGCACACGAGGGCTTTCGCTGGGCGCTAGACCAGGTTCGTCGCGTCGTGCCACCTTCGGTCTCCATCATGAACGGCCCCGACGCGATCGAGCTGATGTTCGACAAGCCGCTCTGCCACGCCGCCTGCCTCGAGGCGGGCGTCCCCGTTCCTCCCGCAATCCGTGGCGTCCAGAGCTACGCCGACTTGCGCGCGAAGATGGCCGAGGCGGGCCTGCGCCGCGTGTTCGTCAAGCCGGCGCACGCTTCTTCGGCCTCGGGCGTGGTCGCGCTCGCGACGAAGGGTGAGAAAGTCGCCGCGCACACTTCAGTCGAGCTGGTGCGAGAGGGGTCGGAGGTCCGGCTCTACAACTCGCGCAAGATCCGCCGCTACGGCAAGGAGACCGACGTGGCGGCGATCGTGGACGCGTTGGGTCCTGAGCGACTCCACGTCGAGGCTTGGATCCCCAAGTCCAAGCTCGAGGGCCTCTCCTGCGACTTGCGGTGCGTCGTGATCGACGGTCGGGCCAAGCACACAGTCGTGCGGACGAGCAAGACGCCGCTCACCAACTTGCACCTTAAAAACCCTCGCGGCGACCTGCCGAGCTTCCAAGCCCGGATCGGGGGGGAGCGGTGGCTTGCTCTCCAGGCCAGCTGTGAAGCGGCGACCGCCGCCATGGGTGATCCCCTCTACGCGGGGGTGGACGTGTGCTTCACGCGTGACCTCAAGGGGCACTACGTGCTGGAGGTCAACGCCTTTGGCGACCTCCTCCCGCGCGTCATGTTCGAGGGGCAAGACACCTACGGCGCCGAAATCTCTGCAGTCTTGGAGCGCTCGTGAGCGCGGCCCGGGAGCCGATCGACATGAACCGCGTCGTGGGCAGCCACGACATTGCGTTCGTGGTCTTGGACACGCTCCGGTTCGACGTCGCAGAGCGCTGCCTGGCAGACGGTCGGACTCCGCTCCTCAAAGCGCTCTTGCCTGGGGGACGCTGGGAAGAGCGACAGACGCCTGGGAACTTCACCTATGCCGCCCACCAAGCCTTCTTTGCGGGCTTCCTCCCCACGCCGACCGGGCCCGGTCCACACCCCCGACTCTTCGCGGCGAGGTTCCCCGGTTCGGAGTCGACGGCTGCCGAGACCTGCGTCGTGGACGCTCCCGACTGGATCACAGGACTCCGAGCGCGTGGCTATCGCACGATCTGCGTTGGCGGCGTCGGGTTCTTCAATCTCCTGAGCCCCCTCGGAAAAGTCCTGCCAGGACTCTTTGAGGAGCGGCACTGGGCGCCCGAGCTGGGAGTCACCGACCCTTGCTCGACCGAGAATCAAGTCGCGTTGATCGAGGACCTCCTCTCCCGTCGCGTCGACGAGCCGACCCTGCTCTACCTCAACGTGTCTGCGATCCACCAGCCGAATCGCCACTACCTTCCGGGTGCTGAGCAGGACTCGCTGGAGTCCCAAGCAGCCGCCCTCGAGTACGTGGACGGTGCGCTGGGGCCGCTTTGGGAGGCGCTCAGGCGGCGAGATCGGGCGACCCTTTGCCTGGTCTGCTCGGACCACGGGACCGCCTATGGCGAGGACGGGCTCTGGGGACACCGCTTAAACCACCCCACGGTCAACACCGTGCCCTACGCTGAGTTCTTGCTGGAGCCCTCCGCATGAAGACACTCACCACCGATCTCGCGCGTCGCCTGCAAGGCTCGCCCTATCAGGGATACGCCTACGCTTATCCCCACAAGAGCGCATATCGGGCGCTGGAGGGCCGGCCGCTTGAGGAGGTCTGGGCTGCGGAAGCTCGCGACGCGCTCTTCCTCTATATCCACGTCCCCTTCTGCGAGTTCCGCTGCGGGTTCTGCAACCTGTTCACGCAGCACAATCCCCACGGCTCCCTGATCGAGGCCTACCTTGAGACGCTGACTCGGGAGACGGCACAGGTCCAAGCCGCGCTCCGCGCGGGCGGCGAGCCCCGCTTCGCCCGCTTTGCGATCGGCGGCGGGACCCCGACCCAACTCGACTTGGCGGGGTTGACGCGCTTGTTCGACTTGGCTGAACAGCTCGGGGCGAGTCCGCTTGAGGTGCCGGTCTCGATTGAAATGTCTCCCGACACGATCGATCCCGAGAAGCTGGCCCTCCTCCGCGAGCGAGGCGTCGATCGCGCGAGCATGGGCGTCCAGAGCTTCCTCGAGGACGAGTCGCGGGCCGCAGGACGTCCTCAGAAGACAGCTCAGGTCGAGCAAGCGATCGAGTGGATTCAGGCGGCTGGGTTCCCGATCATGAACCTCGACTTGATCTACGGTCTCCCGAGCCAGACCTCCGAAACCTGGGAAACCTCGCTCGCGCGGCTGATCGACTATGCGCCCGCGGAGGTCTTCCTCTATCCGCTCTACGTGCGCCCGCTGACGGGCCTCGGGCGCCGAGACGGCTGCGACGAGGCGCCCGACGACCCCCGCCTGAACCTCTATCGCCAGGGGCGAGACCGCCTCTTGGGCGCTGGCTACGAGCAGATCTCAATGCGCCTCTTCCGTCGGCCCGAGGCCGGGCTCGCCGAAGCGCCCGCCTACCGCTGTCAGGAGGACGGAATGGTCGGCCTGGGCTGTGGAGCTCGCTCCTACACGAAGAGCTTGCACTACTCGGGCGAATACGCCGTCGGGGCCCGAGGCGTGCGGGAGATCCTCTCGCGCTGGGTCTCGCAAACAGACGAGGAGCTGAGTCGGGTCGCGTTTGGATTCGAGCTCGACGCGGTCGAGCAGCGCCGCCGCTACGCGATTCAGTCGCTCCTGCACTCAGACGGCTTGAGCTACTCCGGCTACCGCGATCGCTTCGGGAGCGACGTCCTCTCCGATCTGCCCGCCCTCAGCGAACTCGGACCCCGCGGGCTGGCTGTCGAGCAAGAAGCCGGGCTACACCTGACCCCCGAGGGGATCGAGCGCAGCGACGTGCTGGGGCCCTGGCTGTTCTCGACGCAGGTCCTCGAACTCATGGAGGCGGGGGTAGGCATTTTCCCTCAAGTCCCGGATGCGCAGTGCCGAAGGGGGTGGTAGGAGGCCTGCTATGAAGCGCCGCGTTGGCTACAAGCCCGAGGAGATCTTGATCGTCACAGCTGGGGGCACAAA
>JAESQQ010000686.1 GCA_016765095.1 Planctomycetota bacterium
CACGAGCACGAGCACGAGCACGAGCACGAGCACGAGCACGAGCACGAGCACGAGCACGAGCACGAGCACGAGCACGAGCACGAGCACGAGCACGCCGAGGGCGGCTAGGCCCGGGCAAGCACTGAGAGCGCGGGGCCTTCGAGGGTGTGCGTGTTGCTGACCTGGGGGCCCGGCTGGCCGGTCGCGCTCTCGAGGACGACCTCCCACTCGCCAGGAGGGAGCTGGAACTGACAGGGCGACTCCCCGGCGTGCACGAGGAGGAGCAGCTCGGGGGCCCCCGCCGCGTCTCCGATCCAGGCCGCGACCGCGCTCGCGCTTCCCCAGTCGTGGTCCTCGACGGCCTGGCCGTCGGGGCGGAGCCGGTGGAGATCGGCCTCGTGGCCGCGCCGGCCCTGGAAGTGGCTCGCCCGTCGGAGCTGCGGGAAGCGTCGTCTGAGGGCGAAGGCTCGCCGCGTGAACGCCTCTAGGGCTCGCTCGGGCTCGCCTTCGCTCCAGTCGACCCAGCTCGTGGCGGTGTCCTGGCAATAGGCGTTGTTGTTGCCCCCCTGCGTTCGATTGCGCTCGTCGCCCATGTTGAGCATAGGAACCCCCTGCGAGCAGGCGAGTGTGAGCAGGAAGGCTCGCTTGAGGCGGGCGCGGAGTTCAGTCGCTTGGGGGCAGTCGGTGGGGCCCTCCGGTCCTCCCCAGGCGCGAGCGTGGCTCGGCTCATGACCGTCTCGGTTTTGCTCGAGGTTGGCCTCGTTGTGCTTGCGCTCATAGGAGACCAAGTCGTGGAGTGTGAAGCCGTCGTGGCAGGTCATGTAGTTGATCGAGGCCAGGGGACCGCGGCCCCAGAACCGGTCCGAGCTTCCGCAGAGACGCTCGGCGAAGTCGCCCAGGCGACCCCCCTCGCCGCGCCAGAATCGGCGCACGCCGTCGCGATACTCGCCGTTCCACTCGCGCCAGCCCGGAGGGAAGGCGCCCAGACGGTAGCCACCGGTGCCCAAGTCCCAGGGCTCGGCGATCAGCTTGACCCCGGCCAAGACGGGGTCTTGGAGCATGACCGCGAACACCTCTCCGAGCGGAGGCTCGTCACTTCCTCGCCGCGCCAGGGCCGGGGCCAGGTCGAATCGGAATCCGTCGACGTGGAACTCCTCGACCCAGTAGCGGAGGGACTCCATCACGAGCTGCAATGTCCGTGGCTGACGTGTGTCAAGGGTGTTCCCGCAGCCGGTGAAGTCCTCGTAGGTCCCGTCTTCCTGGCGGCGGTAGTAGTCGGGCGCCAGGCCTCGCAACGAGAGGCAAGGGCCGTCCGGGGCCCCCTCCAGGGTGTGGTTGTAGACCACGTCCAGGATCACCTCGATCCCTCCAGCGTGGAGCGCTCGGATCGCCTCCTTCAGCTCGCGGGGGGCTGTCAGGGGCGCTTGGCCTGCGCTATAGCCTAGGTGGGGCGCGAAGAACCCAAGGCTCGCGTAGCCCCAGTAGTTGCTCAGGCCCTTCTCCTCTAGGAAGGGCTCTGGGACCCGGGCGTGGATCGGGAGCAGCTCCAGCGCGGTCACGCCGAGCGCTTGGAGGTGTTCGATCACGGCTGGGTGACCCAGCGCGGCGTAGGTTCCCCGAAGCTCCGGATCGATCGCAGGGTGAAGCTCGGTCAGCCCGCGCACGTGAGCCTCGTAGATCAGCGTCTCGGACCAGGGCGTCCTAGGGGGGCGCTCGGCGGGGCCCCAGTCGAAGGCCTCATCAACCACCACGCCGCAGACAGCCCAGGGCGCCGAGTCGCGGGGGTCGGGGCCGTCTGGGGTGCCCGCCGGGAGCGCGGGGTGAGACGCCCCGGGTCCGCTCAAGACCCTCGCGTAGGGATCAAGGAGGAGCTTCTGGGGGTTGTAGTAGCAGCCCTCGCGCGGCGCCCACGGGCCGCTGACCCGATACCCGTAGCGGACCCCCGGGCCGAGGCCCGAGAGATACGTCGTCCAGACTCCGCCTTCGTTCCCCTCGAGCTGACGGCGCCCGGTCGAGGTCCCGCTGGAGTCGAACAAGCAGAGTTCGACGCGCTCAGCTCGTCCCGCGTAGAGGGAGAAGTTGACTCCTGAGCCGTCCCAGAGCGCGCCGAGAGGATAGGGCGCGCCGAGAGGATAGGGCGCGCCTCGTCGAGGCAGAGCGTCGCTCACGCGGAGGGAGGGTCGCTCGATCCGTCTTCTGAGGACTCGTCCGCGACCTTGGTCTCGTCAGCGGCCGGTGCGTCCGCAGCGTCGGCGCCGGGGTCGTCGGCTGGGTCCTCGTCAGCGGCAGGAGTCTCTGCGACCTCGCCGGCAGGTGCGTCCGCAGCGGGGGTGTCGGTGGCTTCAGGAGCAGGGTCAGAGGCGTCGTCGGCCGGGGTGTCGTCGGTGGTTTCCGTGGCCGGGGTGTCGTCGGTGGTTTCCGTGGCCGGGGTGTCGTCGGTGGATTCCGTGGCCGGGGTGTCGTCGGCGTCTTCCGCGGCCGGGGTGTCGTCGGTGGTTTCCGTGGCCGGGGCGTCGTCGGCGGCTTCCGTGGCAGGAGCGTCGGCGGCAGGAGCGTCGGCGGTTTCCGTGGCAAAGGCGCCGGCGGTTTCCGTGGCCGGGGTGTCGTCGGCGGTCTCCGCGGCAGAAGCGTCCGCGTCACCAGCGTCAGATACACCAGGGGGGGGGCGGCCGTCGTCTCCGCCTTCGATGAGGCCGTCTCTATGACCTCGGACTTAAACTGCTGGGTCGGCGCCTCGGTCTCCACGGGCGGCTCGTCTGGGAACTCGGGGAGCGCGTCGGAGGAGACCTCCTCAAGGACCTCGAGCTCAGTCTCGGCGTCGGTTTCGTCGTCGAGGTCGACCTCCTCAAGGTCAGGATCCTCACCCAGGATCAGGATCTCGAAGCGGGCGCGCCGGTGCCGCTCTTGCTGTTGGACAAGCCCGCGGACGTGCTCTCGCGCGTCTCGCTGGGCATGGGAGCGAGCGTCGGCTTGGCGGTTCTCGGAGTCGCTTAGCTCGATCGCACGCAGTCGGGCCGTGACCACCGCGTCGGTGGCAGCCTGGGTGGCTTGCTCGGCCAGTTGGAGCGCGCGAGCGGGGTTGCTCTCGATTTCGGCCTTGGCGTCCGCCAGGAGCTCCCAGCCCGTCGCGGGATCGGCCACCAATCCGCGCATGTAGTAGCGACTCGCCTGGCCGAGCGCCTGCCCGGCGATCAGGATCGCGTTCTGAGCGTCGCCCAGGACCCCGCCGTCGCGGATCTTGTCGCGCTGGCCTCGGAAGGCCACGTCGCGTGCGTCCATGACGGCTCGGACACCCTCCTGAAGGAGGAACAGCGCCTTGACGTGATCCGAAGACGTCGCCGCCTGGCGAGCCCGCTCGGCCAAAATGTCCGCGCCCTGAATTCGAGTCTTGGCGCCTGGAGAAGACGAGCGGCGCTCGAGGAACTTGACCAGTTCGCTTCGCTTGTCCAGCAGGCTCTTGCTCAGGATTCGCGCCCTGCGGTAGCGAAGGACGTCCTCGCTGGCTTGCTTGCGCAGCGAAGCGAGGACCTTCTCAGCGGCCTGGAGGTCTAGAAGGGCCCGCTCCCAGCGGACGCGTTCGGATCCATGGATCGTCGCTCGGAGCTGATTGAGGTTGGTCCGCATCCGCGCGAGGGCTCCGCGAGTCTCAGCGTGGAGGGCTTCGCCTTCCCGAGTCGCGAAGTTCTCGATCGCCTGGGTCCGGCCGTCGAGCTCGTCGAGGAGGCCCACGGATCGCTCGCGCTGGCCTTGGAGAGCGAGCTGGCGAATGCTGATCGAGAGCAGGCTCCGCTCAATCGCGGAGACTCGAGCCTGAACGCGCACGGCGCGGCCCTCGTCGATCGCCTCGTCCATGAGTTCGATCCGAGCACCCGCCCGCAGGAGGGCCGACTCGAGGTCCTCCCAGGACGCCGGGTGGAAGCTGGCCTTGAGCTCGTCGAGCGCGGCCATGGCCTCGCGCAGCTCTTCGCGGAGCCCGGTGAGGTTGGGGGCGCGGACGCCGCCTCGCTCAGCGTCGGTGGCTAGGCCTGCCGCGCGGTTGAGGGTTTGGGCGGCCAAGTCTCGGAGCCCCTCGTCGAGCTGGGCGCTCAACTCGTCGCCGAGGTGTCGCGACCAGGCGGCGAGGTCCTCTGGGGGAGGTGGCTCGGCGCCGTTGCTCAGCGTCGAGACGCGCACGCTCAACTCGAGGGCCTGAGCCGAGAGGTCGAGCGTCCGGCGGATCCGCTCGTCGAGGTTGGTCGCCTCGCGTCGAGCCTCTTGGGCCATGCGTGTCGAGCGAACGGGGTCACTGCTCGCGAGGAGCGCGGCCTCGACCGAGCGCTCGACCAAGTCCGCGTAGGCGTCGTCGAAGGAGTGGGTGGAGTGGCCCGCTTGCAGGATCTGCTCGAGGCTTTGCTCGGCGTGGCGAACAACTAGCGCCGTCTCCTCGAGCATCAACTCAGCCGAGCCGCCGGCGGTCGCCAGGCGCTCAAGCTTGCTCGCGCAGGCTCGGATCCGTGTCACGGGGAGGTTGCGGGAGGGCACGTCATTGAGGACGTTGATCGCGCCGACGAGCGGCTCGACGTCGAACAGGGACGCCTCACGGCGGAGCGCCCGGTGCAGGACCAGCGCTTGCTCGAGGCTTCGCCAGAGCGAGTGGAGGGACTCCAACTCAGCCCAGGCCTGCTCGAGTTGGGCGTGGGTGACGCCCTGGAGGCGCTTGGGGAGAGGAGGGGCGGCCGGGAGCAGCTCTTCGGGCACGCGAACCTGGGTTGGCTTACTTGCCGTCAGGTAGAGCTTGCGGAGCGCGAGGACCTCAAGGCGGAGCTTGTCTGCCATTCGACGGGTTGCCGCCGAGAGATCCTCGGCCTCGTCGAGGAACTCCTCGCGACGGACGAAGTAGACCAGGGCTGCGAGGCCAACCGCGAGCAGGAACAGGGCCAGGATCACGACGGCTGGAATCAGCCAGACCTGTGAGTCGTCTTCGACGGATTCAACGGGCTCTTGGGCTGGCTCAAGGCGCGTGCGAGCGCGCCTGAGGAGGTCTCGTGCGGCCTCGACGGCGCTGAGCGCCGCGAGCGGATGCCGACGGTCGAACTGCGACTCGCCCTCCATGAGCTGCCGGCGCGCGGCGTCGACGTCAGCCTGAGCCTTCCGTCGGACGCGCGGATCGAGGGCCTTCGCGGCCTCGCCGTCGAGTTCGGTTTCGAGGTCTTGGAGGAGCCCGAAGGCCTGAGGCTGCACGACCCGGTACTGTTCGCCAGCTTCCTCGACGCGGCCCACGACGACCGAGGCTTGCGCCAGGAGCTGACGAGTTCGCTCGAGCTTCTCTCGCCCGAGGCGAGGATCGAAGGTGATCGCGTCGAGGGCGGTCGCGAAGGTGCGGCGCGCCACCTCGCAGAGCTCACGAGCCCGGTCGACCTGGACGCCCTGGTGCTGGAGGACGAGGACCCGCTGCTCGACGCCCTCGAGCTCCTTGCTGACCGCGTTCGCCTCGCGGGCGACTGTCTTGGAGAGGTCTTCTTGGGCCTCGGCTTCGCGGATTCGATGGGCCTGCCGCTCCCCCTGGCGAGCGTCGATTCGGCGATCGAAGCCCTCTAGAAGCGCCGCTACCTCGCGCGCGAGTGTCTCGAGCCCTTGCGGGGAGGCGCGAGTCTTTGGATTTAAGCTCCGCAGCCGGTTGGCGTGCGGTCGGACTGCACCCGCCAGCTCGCGCAGGGTGAGGGCCAGGGGGTCCCGCACGCTGGGCGGTGGCATCAGCGCTAGCTGGCCCTGCTCGATCGAGGCGACGACTAGGAACGAGCGCTCCGGGAAGAAGCGCGGGTCGCCGCGCCACTGATCGAGGATCGCGTCTGCTTTCTTGGGGAGCGGGAGGGCGGTGCTGTTGACGATCGCGACGAAGAACCGCCAGCGTCGACCCCGCTCGAGGTCGCGGATCTTGCCGCTCAACTCGAGCCACGCCGAGTGCGTCGGGACTCCCCGTCCGAGGAGAACACGACGTCTCGGATCGAACTTCACCTCCTGAGCGACTCCCGGCGAGGCCAGGAGCAGGGTCAGGAAGATGGGGAGTAGGGCCGGGCATCGACTCATAAGCCCAACAGAGTAAAGAGTCTGCGCTCCTCCAGCAACACGGCGGGAGGTGTTTCTCGCGACCCGTGGTCGGGGCCCCCCCAAGGGGCCCCAGGGGGGGCCTCGCGAGGGTCTCTGGCCCATCGAGGCCAGCGTCGAGGCCAGCGAGCGGGCTACTCCTTGACGCGTCCCAGGAAGCCCCCGCTGCGGGTGTCGACTTGGATCTTGTCGCCGACGTTGATGTGCTGTGGCGCTTTGAGCTCGAGGCCGGTCTCGCAGACGACTTTCTTGGTCACGTTCGTGGCGGTGTCTCCCCGAATCGCAGGCTCGGCCTCGACCACTTCGAGCACGACCGAGGCGGTCAGGTCGATGTCCACCGGGCGCTCCTCGACGTAGAGGACTTGGACGTCGCTGTTGAAGGGGATGAACTTCATGATGTCCCCGACGAGTTCCTTGCCGAGGTTGAACTGCTCGTAGGTCTCGTTGTCCATGAAGACCCAGCTATCGCCCTCCGCGTAGAGATACTGGCAGGACTTCTTGGCCGCCCAGAGCGTCTCAATGTTCGCGTTGCTGTTGTAGCGCTTGGTGACGTTGGCGCCGGTCTCGACGTTCTTGAGCTTGAACGTGACGATTCCGCCCTTGTTCCCGGGGGTGTTGAGGTGGTGGTCAAGGACCTTGAACGCGTTGCCGTCGATTTTTACGACCGTGCCCTTGCGAACTTGAGCGACAGGAACTCCAGCCATGAGGCCTCCTCTAGAGGGGCGAGCGATCGCTCGAGCGCCCTCGGGTATGGGCCAAGATCCTAACCCGCAGAAATCACCAACTCATTCTCCGCTGGGGATTTCTGCGGCGGCGATTCGGTCTCCAAGGCCTGCGGAGATCGTCCGAACCTGAGAGGATCCGGCCATGGCGAAAATCCTAGTCGTCGACGACGAACAGGTCATGCGAGCCTTCCTCGAGCGAGCCCTGCGCAAGCTGGGCTACGAGGTCGAGGTCGCGTCCAACGAACAGGAGGCGCTCGAACTCTTCGTTCCTCGTCGCTTCCAGCTTGTGCTCTCCGACCTCCGAATGCCCGGCAGCTCGGGCCTCGACCTCCTCGCGAGCCTGCTCGATCGGGATCCGCGAATCGGCGTCGTGATCATGACCGCGTTCGGCACGATCGAGAACGCCGTCGAGGCCGTGCAGCGCGGCGCAGTCGACTTCTTGACCAAGCCGATTGAGTTGGCCCACCTCCGCCTTGTGCTCGAGAAGGCGCTCAAGGCCTCGCACACCCAGCAAGAGCTCGAGCGGCTTCGCCCTCACGCAGACACCCGCGAGCAGCTCGGAATGCTCGTCGGGCGCTCGCTCGCCATGAAGCGGGTCTACAACCTGATCGACCGCGTCGCCGCTCGTGACTTGACCGTCCTGATCCTCGGCGAGACGGGGACCGGCAAGAGCCTCTGCGCCAAGGCTCTCCACCAGCTGGGCGAACGCTCCCAAGGTCGATTCCAGACCGTCGACTGCACGGCGCTTCAAGAGACGCTCCTCGAGAGCGAGCTGTTCGGCCACGAGAAGGGCTCGTTCACAGGCGCCCACGAGCGCAAGCGAGGCCACTTCGAGGTCGCCAACGGGGGAACGATTTTCCTCGACGAGATCGGCGACGCCCCGCTCGCCGTTCAGGCCAAGCTCTTGCGGGCGATTCACGAGCGAGAGATCGTTCGCGTCGGCGGGACCGACCCAATCAAAGTCGACGTCCGAGTCGTGGCGGCCACCAACTGCAACCTCGAGGAAATGGTCGCTGCAGGCACCTTCCGCCAAGACCTCTACTACCGGCTCTCGCCCTTTCCGATCGAGATCGCTCCTCTCCGCAACCGGATCGAAGACCTCCCGCTCTTGGTCGAGCACATTTTGGCGGACGTCGGAGTCCCTGAGCTCGAGTTGGCTCCCGAGGCTGCCCTAGCGCTCGAGGCCTGCCAGTGGCCAGGCAACGTTCGCCAGCTCCAAAACGTGATCACGCGCGCGAGCGTCCTCGCAGACGATGGCCTGATCGAGCTGGCGCACCTCGAGGGAGTCTTACCCGAGCTCTCCTCAGCTTCGGGCGAGGACGCGGGAGACGACGCCCGCCGGGAGCTGCCGGTCAGCCCGAAGATCCTCGACTTGTCGCTGCGAGAGGCGCGCCGCCACTTCGAGTGCTTCTACCTCGAGCGCGCGCTGCGGGTCGCGCAGGGGAACGTCTCCGAGACGGCCCGTCGGGTCGGAATGGGGCGGGCCTCTCTGCACGACAAGCTGAACAAGCTGGGCATAGATCCGGCCAAGTTCCGGATCTAGATCTAGCTTGCGTGGGCGGGGGTCTTCGGCGAGAAAGACCCTCCCTGGGAACGGGAGATCGGGAAGCAGTATGAAGAACAGCATTATTCGAGCCGGGCTTTTGGGCCTCGCTCTGGTCGCGGTCGCGGCGCCTGCCGAGGCGCAGGAGTGGGTCCTGCTCGGCGAGCGGAAGGTCAGTTTGTCGGCGGAGCGCGACGTGATCGCGGTCAACTCTGCGCAGACCTTCAAGAAGATCCGCCTGAAGGTCGTCGGCGCGCCGATCTACCTCCTCGACCTCGTGGTGCACTTCAAGAACGGCGGAAAACAAGACGTCTCAGTCCGAGCAAAGATCCCCGCAGGACAGGTGACGCGGACGATCAACCTTACGGGTCCAGTCCGCCATATCACCAAAGTCACGATGGTCTACAAGACCAAGCTTCGCGGTCGGCGCAAGGCGCTCCGCGCGACGGTCAAGCTCTTCGGACTCAAGATGACCACCGTCGCTGGACCGGCGAAGAACAAGCTGAAAGAAAAGATTAAGGAGAAGGCCGCCGCGAAGAAGATCGAGTGGGTCAAGCTCGGGACGCGCAAGGTGAACTTCGTGGCCGACAAGGACACGATCCCCGTCACGATCACCGAGGGAATCTTCAAGCGGATCAAGCTTCACATAGCCGACAACGCGCTCACCCTGACCGACCTCAAGATCCACTTCGCCAACGGTCAAACCCACGACGTCGTGGTCAAGAAGCACTTCGCGGCGAACACCTGGACGCGGGTGATCGACCTCCCGGGCGCGGCCCGCGTGATCAAGAAGATCACGGTCCGCTACAGGTCGAAGCTCAAGCTTCGCAAGGGTCGCGCGACGCTTCACGTGTTCGGCGCGAAAGTCGTGAGCGGCGCGGCCGCGAAGGCTGTCCCTAAGCCAAAGCCTGCCGCTGGGAAATGGGTCACGCTCGGCTCGCGAAAGGTCAACTGGCGGGTCGCTCGCGGCGAGATATTGGTCACGGCAGCCCAGGGGGTGTTCACCAAGCTTCGGTTCCATGTGACGGGGAACAAGATCCACGTCTTGAAGGTCCGCGTCGTCTACGGGAACGGCGCCGACACAGAGCTGGCCCCCAACGCGTCGATCGCGGCCGATGGCACGAGCCCAACCTTTGACCTGCCTGGCAACAAGCGAATCGTGAAGAAAGTCGTGCTCTGGTACAGGACGCCCGGCAAGCGCCGCGCCCGTTCCAAGCCGCGCCCCACGGTCACTCTTCAAGGCAAGCACTAGTCGCAGAGGTAGAGCAGGCGGCCGAGGCGGGCGGGCTCCCCTGGAGGAGGAGGGGAAGACTGCGCCGGAACGTAGACCGAGACGAGCACACGTCGCCCGCAGACGTCTTGGAGGTCGTCTAAGTCCCAACCAGGCGCGGCGAGGGACAGGCGCTCGGGTGCAATCTCGCTCCCAACTCGAACCAGGAGGTGGGGGGCTTCGCCTCGCCAGTGCTCGTCGCGGTAGGCCTCGCGCGGGCTGGCTGCGTAGGCGAAGCACTCGACTTGGACCACCCGCCGCCGATACTCGACGCCCGCGTAGTAGAGGGTGTTGACGCCCGCTCGGAGGCGGTTGGCCAGAGCGTCTGCGACGAGTTCGAGGTCCGCCTCGGTCTCCTCGCAGGAGCGCTGCCCGCAGCCGGAGAGCAGGCTCAGCGCCAGGAGGAGGAGCGGCCCCCTCAGGCGGGTCCGAGGCACTTTCCGGACTCGTCCCAGCGGTAGAAGCCCTCGCCGCTCTTGCGGCCGAGCTTGCCGGCTCGGACCAAGCGGCGGAGGAGGAGCGGGGGCCTAAACCCCTCACCGATCTCCGCGTGGAGGTGCTCGGCGATCGCGAGGCGGACGTCGAGGCCGACGTAGTCGGTCGTCTTGAGCGGCCCCATGGGGTGGCGGTAGCCGAGCTCGAGAGCCCGGTCAATGTCCTCGGCGGACGCGACGCCCGTCTCGAGCATTCGGATCGCCTCCAGGCCGAGCACGAGCCCGAGGCGGCTGCTCGCGAATCCAGGCGCGTCGCGGACCACGATCGGGGTCTTGCCGATTCGCTCGGCGACCTCGAGCGCGAGCGCGAGGGTCTCCTCGCTCGTCCGTTCGCCGGTCACGATCTCGAGGAGTTTGCTTATGTGGACCGGGTTGAAGAAGTGGAGCCCGACCACCCGCTCTGGAGTCGAGGTGGCTTGGGCGATCTCGGTCACCGGCAGGCTGGAGGTGTTGGTCCCGATCAGCGCCAGGCCGGGGTTTTGGGCCGTGGCGTCTGCGAGCACGCGCTTCTTGAGCTCGAGGTTCTCTGGGATCGCCTCGATCAGGAGCGTCGCGCCTTCGAGCGCGGCGTTCGAGTCGCTCGAGGCCGTCAGCCGCAAAAGGATCGGCTCGAGCTGATCCGCCTCGAGCTTGCCGCGCTTGACGCCTCCCTCGAGGTTGGCGCGGACCTTGACGAGGGCTGCGTCGACTCGCTCCGCGTCGAGGTCGCAGAGACGGACCTCGTATCCACCCACGGCCAAGACCTGGGCGATTCCGTGCCCCATGGTTCCAGCGCCGAGCACGACCGCGATCGTTGACTCGCTCACTTTGCCTCCTTTGGGGGCTTAGCCCCGCGGCGGGGGACTATACTGCCGCGCCTGTAAGGAGTTGGAATGGCAGATCTAGTTGCGCGCCTAAAGTCAGGTGACGCCCACGTGGGCGTGGTGGGCCTCGGCTACGTCGGGCTCCCCCTCTCACACGCCTTCTGTAAGGCTGGCTTTAAGGTCCTCGGGCTCGACGTGGACGAGTCGAAAGTCGAATCGCTCAACGCGGGGCGGAGCTACATAGGCGCCGTCAGCGACGAGAGCCTCGCCGAAATGCGCGCCGACGAGCGCTTCCTCGCGACCAGCGACTACGCCCGCGCCAGCGACCTCGACGCGATCGCGATCTGTGTCCCGACCCCCCTCACGATCCACCGCGATCCCGACATGAGCTATATCGAGGCGACCGCCAAGGCCCTCGCCCCCCACCTCTCCGCGGACACGCTCGTCGTCCTCGAGAGCACGACCTACCCCGGGACGACCAGTGAACTCCTCGGTCCCCTCCTCGCTGAGGGCTCCGGCTTGACCCTCGGCCAGGATCTGCTCGTGGCCTACAGCCCTGAGCGCGAGAACCCTGGTTCGGATTGGTCCACGGCTGGAATCCCCAAGGTGGTCGGCGCTGACGAAGACCTCGGGCGTGCAGCGGCGGAGGCCCTCTACGAGCGGTCCGTGATCCAAGTCGTGGCCGTCTCGAGCACCCGCGCCGCCGAGGCGACCAAGCTCCTCGAGAACATTTATCGCTGCGTCAACATTGCGCTCGTGAACGAGCTCAAGGTCTGCTTCGACGCCATGGATATCAACGTGTTCGAGGTGATCGAGGCCGCCAAGACGAAGCCCTTTGGGTTCCAGGCCTTCTATCCCGGGCCCGGCCTCGGTGGGCACTGCATTCCAATCGACCCCTTCTATCTGTCTTGGAAGGCCCGCGGCCACGGAGTCCCGACTCGCTTCATTGAGCTCGCGGGCGAGGTCAACGCGGCCATGCCAGAGTTCGTCCTCTCCAAGGTGGCCGACGCGCTCAACGCGCGCGGAAAAGCCTTCCTCGAGGCCAACATCTTGATCCTCGGCGTGGCCTACAAGCCAGATGTCAGTGACATTCGCGAGTCGCCGGCCTTGGTCCTGATCGAGCGCCTGCGCAGCAAGGGCGCCCAGGTCAGCTATCACGACCCTCACGTGCCTCGCCTGACCCGAGGTCGGCACTACTCGATCGACCTCGAGAGCGTCGAACTAAGCGAAGCGGCCCTCGCTGCGAGCGACGCGGTCCTGATCGTGACCGACCACTCGTCGGTCGATTACGCAGCCGTCCAGGCCCACGCCTCTCTCGTGATCGACACGCGCGGCGTGTTGCGTGGCTTGGAGGGGAGCACAGCCACGATCGTTCAGGCCTGAGCTGAACGCACCGGGCGATTCGGTAGCTCAGCGGCGCTTCCTCGCGATCGAACTCCCCCCGCCGGCTCGGGCCGCGCTGGCCGAAGTTCAAGCTGCGCTCGAGGGTGTCGCTGGCCTGCGCTGGTCGGACCCCGAGCAGGCGCATGTCACGCTTCGCTTCCTCGGCGACCTCCCGACTCCTACTTCCGAGCTGGTGGAGAGACTCTTGGCGGAGTCCGGCCCGCCGCGTGGCGTTGAATCCCTTCGGCTCGCGCTGGGCCCGGTGGGGACCTTTGGGAGACGCAACCCGAGGGTGGTCTGGGTCGGGGTCGAGGGGCCGGATCGCGGCGCGCTCCGAGCGCTCGGCGAGCGGTTCGCTGGGCACCCAGCGCTTGGCTCGCCCGCCACGAGGCCATTTCTGCCCCACGTGACCGTGGGGCGCGCTCGTGGTGGATCCTCTGTCTCGGGGTTGGAGCTCAGCGCCGCTATTGAGGGCTTCGTGGTGCCCCGGCTAGCGTTCGAAGTTCACGAGCTCGTCCTGTTCTCGAGCAGCCACGGGCGGGACGCTGGCCCGGTCCGTCACGAGGTCGAGGCGCGAGTTTCCCTCAGCTCCTTCGCGATTGGCTCAGCGGAGCCCTCTCCGAGTCCAGTCTTAGCCGAGCCCCTCCCCGAGCCCACAGCTGGCGAGACGCGCCCGCTTGGTCCCGACGAGCAATCCTTCCGCCGCTACCTCCGCGACTACCTCGCAGCGGCCTCCTCCCGCTCGCTGCCCTCCCCTCTGGCTGCGAGCGATCTGCTCTGGGCTGCTCGCCTCTCCAGCGAGCTGGCGCTGCCCTGGCCGCCGTCCGCCGCCTTAGTTGAAGCTCTGTTCGCCGAGCCCTCCTCCGCTGACGAGCGCGCGCGGGCGAGTCGTCGGCTCGCAGATCAGGCCGAGGGGGCAGCGAGGCGCGTGCGGCTCGGGCTCGACCAGGCTCGAGCCCTCTTGGAGGACGTCGCTGACGACGGAGTCGCCGAGCAGATCGTGGTCTCGCCCGCTGACGTCACCCGCTGGGTCGAGCGCCACGGGCTCCCGCTCTCCTGGCTGGC
>JAESQQ010000687.1 GCA_016765095.1 Planctomycetota bacterium
CGGGCGGGGGTAAACCGGGTAAACCCCGCACCCTACAGATCGCAATAGGGCCCCTCCGCAACGCGCCCTATTGGACGGCTCACAACACGCCTTGGTAGGGGCGGGGTTTACCCCCGCCCAGCCCCCAGACCTTGCCGCTCGGCCTCTCTGGGGCCTCCCGCGCACTTAACCGTCGCTACCTCAGGAGCTGTATTCACGCCAAGGCGCTGGGGTCGCGCTAGGTCGGCTGTCGCGCAGGCGATCCGCGAGGCGGCAAGTCCGGGTATGCGCAGCGGAAGGGGCGAGCTTGTCCGTGGCGGTTTCGTGGGGGTGGCCGGCGCTAGGTCGGCGATCACGCAGCCCGCGATATACAGTATCCCCCCCTCATGGCTCTCCTCTATCTCGTTGAAGACAGCGTTGCTTTGCGTGAGTCGTTTCGTCGAATCCTCGACGAGGCGGGGCATGAGGTGGTTGCGTTCGGGGCTGCGGAGGAGGCGTTGGCCGCGATTGTGGAGGCGCCGCCCGAGCTGCTCGTGACGGACATTGTGCTGCCGGGCATGTCGGGGATCGAACTCGTGGAGGCGGTTCGCGAGCGCTTTGGTCGCTTGGAATTGCCGGTCGTGATCGTGAGTTCGCTTGAGGCAACTGAGGAGCTCTCTGCGGGGTATGCAGCGGGCGCCGACGACTACTTGCTCAAGCCCGTCAAGGACGCCGAGCTCCGGGCTCGGGTCACGGTCCTCCTCAAGCGCCGCAGCCACGCTGAGGAAGAGAAGAACACGTCGGAGCCTGAGTGGAGCCGCTATGAGCACGTCGCCCTCCTGGGGAGGGGCGAGGGAGCCACGATTCACCGCGCGCGACGTCGAGGGGACGGGCTGGAGGTCGTCCTCAAAGCCGTGCAGCCCCAAGCGGACGCAGAAGTCGTCGCGCGACTGCTCGCGGAGGCCGAGCTGCTCCGAGAGCTGGGCGATTTGCCGGGCATCGTCCGAATTCGTGACGTCGGCCAAGACGGCGGCTGCGCCTACTACGCCATGCGCTGGGTCCCGGGTGAGACCCTCCGCGCTCGCCTCGACGGCACTCCGGAGGGAAGACTCCCCCCGATCGACGCGGCCCGGATCGCCCGAGGCCTGGTGCGATCCCTCGCAGCACTCGCCGTCTCCGAGGTCGTTCACGGCGACGTCAAGCCAAGCAATCTAGTCCTCGCGGAAGAGGACGGAAGGACAGTCTTGATCGATTTCGGACAGTCCTACCGAGCAGGAGCCCCGCCCCGACGAGGAGGGACCCTGGCCTACATGGCCCCCGAGATCGTGCTCGGTCACCCCGGAACCCCGCAAGGAGACCTCTACGCCTTCGGAGTCTTGCTCTTGGAGTCGCTCACAGGCCGCTTCCCCTATCAAGCAAAGGGAGAAGAGCTCGCAGCACTCAAAGTCGAAGGGGCACGCCCCGACCTCAGCGCCCTCCTCAACCTCGACATAGACCCAGGCCTCGTCGCGATCGTAGAAGCCTGCCTAGAACTCGACCCTTCGTCCCGCGGCGACGCCTCCGAGCACTTCAAAGCGCTCCTGCCCTACTCTCGCTAGCGACAGAGACAGACAACCTCGCCTCCGTCGGCTACCCCCACAACCAATCACTCATCATCACTCAGGCGCCTTACGACCACGCCGGCGTCTCGGAGAATCTCGAGTTCATCCTCCTGCCACTCGGTCTCGACTCGCTTCTCGGTCTCGAACTCCTTGCTGCCGTTCTTGATCCGGATCGAGAGGAACCACATGATCGCGGGCCCAGCGTGGCGCTGTTCGAGCTTGATCGTGACCTCCAGGCCGGGGTTGCTCAGCTTGGCGCCGGTCGCCTCGAGTTCGGGGATCACGCTCAGGAGCTTCTCTGCGTCGGGGAAGCGCGAAATGTGGTTGTCGCTGATCACGTCCCGTGCGGCCACTTCGAGGCGGAACCACTGGACCATGGGGTAGGCGACGAAACCGCCACCCCCAAAGAGCACGAGCACGACGATCAAGAGGGTCTTGCCGGGTTTGGACTCGGACACGGGCACCTACCTTGTGGGAGACCCCCCAGGATCCCAAACCCGGTTCGACTTGGCGAGGTGTCCTCGCGCCCAACCTAAGAGCCTGCCCCTAAGCCGTCGCAGTAGCTGGCAAAGGCGACGGACTCCCCGGCGGGCCAGGGTGTCGAGGAGGGGCTGAGGCGATCGTAGCTGCGGAAGCGCTCGGTGAAGTCGCGGGGGTCCGCCTCGAAATCCACCCGACACCGCCCGTCGCCGAGCAGGATTCGCTCGCAGCGGAGCCGCTTCACGATCAGAGTCGTCAGGCGAAGGCCCTCCTCGTCGATCCCCGCGAAGGCCTCCCTCAGGAGGGAGTCAGCTCGCCGGTCGAGGTCCTCGCTTAAGGCGTGGGGCGAATCGTCCGCTAAGACGGCGCCCAGCAACACCTCCCGGGCGAGGGCTGGGGTTGGCTGGGGGAGCAAGTCGCGCGGAGTCCGGCGAGGCGGCGCGGCAGCCCGAGGTCGACTGGCCCAGAGCTGACGTGCCCGGATCAAGTCAGCCTCGTGGGCGGGGGCCTGGTCCTCTCGCAAGCCGAGCCACTCCAGGACGATCCCTCCGAGGCTCGGAGCCCAGGCCAACGCTTGCTCACAGGCTTCCCAGACCGGCTCTGGAACGACGTCGTCGTGGGTATCAAGCAGCCGCCGTTCTCCGCTCTCGAGCCAGGCGGGGTCGCTCCAGGATCCGCCCGAGAGGTGGATCTCGACCACGCGCTCCCAGGGCACACGCCCCAGCCAGTCGTCGAGCGACATGTTCGCGTTCACGCAGTTGCAGTGCGCGTTGTGAAGGTCGAGGACGAGCCCGCAGTCGGCCAATTCGCAGATCCGCCCCAAGAACTCTGGCTCGAGGGTCGGATCCCCGAGCGGGGTGAGGAAGGCGCTGTTCTCGAACGCGACTCGCCCGCCCGGTCCGAGGCGGGATCGAAGCCTCCGGAGGTTGCTCGCCACGAGCTGGGCCGTCGCCTCCCCCATGGGCAGCGGGAGCGGGAGCACGGCCTCAGCCCCCCGGTCTGCGGTGAAGCCGAGGTGCTCGCTGTAGTGACGAAACCCAAACTCACGCGCGTCGCGCTCGACGAGCGCCTCGAGGGCCTCGCGACGGGGGAGGTCGTCCTCGGAGCCGAGCGAGTTGAACAGCCCATGCCCGGTGACGGGTTTTCCGCTCCGGATGACCAGGTCCAAGAGCTGGGCGCGAGCGTCACTTGGAGTCTTGGGATCGATCCAGTGGAGCTCAGGCGAGATCTCGTAGAAGTCGGCCAGCTCCTCGATCGCCCGGCGAGCGACGAGCAAGAACTCAGGCTCGGGGTGAAGGGCGAGCCCGACGCCAAACGAAGAGCTCAGCGAGTGAAGAAGCGGAGGAAAGCCCGCCCCGAAATGCTGGGAGAGGCCATGCCGCAGGGCGGGCAAGGTTCCGGCTGGTTCACGTTGAGCTTCCAACTCACGCCGTAGGGGAAGGCCTTCGTTTGGTTGATCAGCCGCCAGTAGGCCTGGCCGAGCACGCTGCGGAGGTAGCGCTTGACCTCAATGTCTTGCTCTGCGTCGAGCTGAGCGAAGATCGCCGGGGCGGCTGCGGCGATGTTCGCCTGGAGGAGGCTGTAGGAGTTCCCTCGCTTGGCGGGGTCGCGGAGATCAGCCAGGGCAGCCGCGATCTTGGGATCCTGCCGCGAGCGCTTGGCGCGAGCCTCGAAGCGGCCTTCGCCTTCGATCAGGGTCCTGAGCTTGCCGTAGACCTCCTTGGGCTTAGCCCCCAGCTTGAGCTTCGCGCCGACGACTCGCTTTCCGGTCGCGTCGATCAGGACCACGGTCTCGCCCGGCTTGGCGCCGACCTCCTCAGCCGACGCGCAGACCCAAACGACCTGAAGGAGAAGCCGCCCGGCAGGCTCGGGGATCGAGGCGTGGGCGCGAACGAGAGGAACGAGGGCTTGGACGTGCTTTCCGAGCGCAGCCTGCGCGGCTGCCCCCTCGGGAATCACGATCACCAAGCCGTCGAGGCGATTGGCGCGCATGCGAGCCAGAGCCTGCTTGAAAGGCGAAGGCCCCTTCTTGCCCTGGGGGTCTTGCCCGAAGCCGAGTTGGCCGAGGCCTAGGATCAGGCCAGCGCCGCAGGCGATTCGCAAGAATTCACGGCGATCAGGAGCAGTTTCAGACACAGAGCACCTCCCGGGTGGACCACAATCTCACAACTCACCCCCCCGCCCTGGGGGCTGGGAATCTCGTCACGCTGGAAGTCTGCCCTAAGCCCTCCCAAGCCAAGCGCTTGTGAGGGGAGGGGGGAAGGATCTGGGAAGAGCCAAGCAGCTTGCGTCGGACCGGCGCGAGAGACAGGGTGGGGCATGCTCCGGGACTACCTCAGCCATCTGATTCAGAGCCAGCGCCTGACGCAGGCCCAGGCTGAGGTGGCCCTCCAGGAGAGCCAGCAGCGAGGGCTCCAGTCTGGAGCGGTCCTCGTCGAGCGAGGCTGGGTCAGCCTCATGGAGCTTCCACCCGGGCTCCGACCACCGGCGCCTCCCCCTGCCCCGACCCCCGATTCGCTCTTCCCCTCCAACGTGGAGACCTCTGCGGGAAGTGGCCCGGGTGGAAGGGCGCGCCCCTCGAGTTCGAGCGGGCAGAGCCTCGAGACTCTTCGCCCCGATATCCGCCGGGCCCTGGCCGACGCGAACGCGCCCCGCTTGGGCCGCTACGTCCTGCTCGGCGAGCTGGGCCGCGGAGGCATGGGTGTCGTCCACCGGGCCTTCGACCCCGAACTCCGCCGCGAAGTCGCGATCAAGCAGCTGATTCCGCGAGACGGCGAATCAGCGGGCACGCTCGAGCGCCGGCTGCAGCGCTTCCAACTCGAGGGCCGCGCGGCGGCCAAACTGGCCCACCCCCTGATCGTGGGAGTGCTCGAAGTCGGCAGCGACCAAGGCCGGCCTTACCTGGTCATGGAATACGTCGAGGGGACCGACCTCGAGACCCTCCTCAATCGCGAAGACCTCTCGCTTCGGCGCAAGGTGGAGCTCCTCCGCGACGTGGCCGAGGCCCTCGGGCACGCGCACCAGAACGGAATCGTCCACCGGGACGTCAAGCCTGGCAACGTCATGGTCGACGAAGCCGGCCGAGGGCGGCTGACCGACTTCGGGCTAGCCCGCGACGTCGAAGCCGGCGCAGGACTCTCCCGCACGGGCCAAATCATGGGCACGCCCCGCTTCTTGAGCCCCGAGCAGGCTGCCGGACAACCCGACCTGACCCGCCCCTCGACCGACGTGTTCGCGCTCGGAGGAGTGCTCTACATGGCGCTGACAGGGCTGCCCCCCTTCCCGGGCGAGAACATGGTCGAGCTCCTCGGCATGATCTGCGGGAGCGAGCCGGTCCGCCCGAGCAAAGTCAACGCGCTGATCAACCGAGACCTCGAGACGATCGTCCTCAAGTGCCTCGAGAAGGAGCAAGCTCACCGCTACGAACACGCCGGGGACGTCGCGAGTGAGCTGGAGCGGTTCCTCGCCGGCGAGGCGATCGAGGCACGCCCACTGAGCGGAGGCGAGCGCCTCTGGCGCGCGGCCGGCCGCAATAAGGCGATCAGCGCCTTGACAGTCGCGTTCGGACTCTCGCTCCTGTGCGGCGGGGTCTACTCGGTCTGGGCAATCCGAGCCGAACGCGACCTGGCGCACCAAGAGCGCCGGCGAGCCCTGAAAGCCAAGGCCACGGCCGAAACGGCCCGCCAGGAGTCGGACGCCGCGCGCGCGGAGTCCGAGGTCGCACGCGCAGAGGCCGAG
>JAESQQ010000064.1 GCA_016765095.1 Planctomycetota bacterium
GCTTGTCCTCGCCGCCGCTGGCGGCGTTGCTCGTCGGTCACTTACGCCCGGTAAGCTCCGCTCCTCGCGCCTTGCCAGCGACGACGATGCCGGCGCAACTGAGAAAATCGCCTCCTGACACCCCACTAGTCCTGGGGAGGCTGGATGCCGTCCTTGAGTTCCACGTCCTTTTGGGGGGAGACCTCGACTTCGATCTCGACTGCGAGCAGGGCAAGGATTCCGGCTCCCGTCGCTCGGACGCACCAGTAGGCGCCAAGAAAAAGCCCTACGAAGGGGATCGCGGCTCCGAACACGAGAATCGTCCAGCCCAAGCTGACCTCTGCTAGGTCGCCCGGAGGGCCACTTGGCTGCTCGCGCCCCAAAGCGCGGGCCCCGAGCGATCGGGCCAGCCCGTGGCTGCCGACGAGCACGAGCAGGATCCAGGCCAGGAGCCCGATCATGGCGAGGGGGGGTGCACCCTTGGAGGTGGCTGCGACCAGGAACATGACGAAGCCTGTGTTGAGGACGCCGAGCAGGATCGTCTTCCAGCGGTGGCGCTCGGCGGCCTGAACGAGGGCCTGCCCTCGCCTGGGGGCGTGAGCCAGGATGAGCGCATGGAGGGCACAGCCGGTCGGGAGCAGGAGCAAGGCCAAGAACAGGGGTCCAAACAAGATCGCCCCCGCGGCGTCCCCTTTGCCCCCTGCGAGGGCCACGCCTGGCAAGAGAAGGAGGATCGCGAGCGCCGCGACCAGGGTTCCACGCTTCATGTCACGGTTCCTTGAAGTGAGCCTCGTCCGACGGCCCAATTGAGCAGGAGCAAAACAGGGCCGAGCGCCAACAACGGACCCAGGCTGGAGTCGAGGCCTGAGGGGGGAGCGGTGCCGCCAACGAGGACGTCGAACTGACCTCGGCCCCTCGAGAGCAATAGTTGGACTTCGTCCCAGGCGTGGAGGCTGAGGTCCCACTCGCCTGAGCCCCATGGAGCGTCGAATCCGACCAGGAGCGCGATCGCGCCCACGGTCAACACCAGCGCCGCTGCGGCGACCAAGCGGCTCCGCGCCCAGACGAGTTCAGCCCGGCGACGAGCGGCGACCTCCCGCAGAATCAAGGCGGTCAAATCAACGGGCGGAAGCGGGACCGGCTCGCTTGAGAGGAGCGAGTCGAGGCGCTCGAACTCAAGGGCGAGCGCCTCGCAGGCGCCGCAGGAGTCCAGGTGGGCCCGAAAGCGGGTTTCGGACTCTGGCTCGAGGCCTACGGGAAGGATCGACGCCCCAAAATCACTGGACAACGGCTCACTGGACAACGGCTCACTGGACAACGGCTCACTGGACAACGGCTCGCTGGGAAACGGCTCGCTGGGAAACGGCTCGCTGGGAAACGGCTCTACGAGACCGTCTGGCTCCGAATCGAGCAACTCAACGCCTGCGGCCGGCCACCCTGTGGCCGTTCGTCCCAGAACTTCAGCGATCCAATCACACTCCGCCATGATGCTGAGCATCCTTACCACGGACCCCCAGCATCGGTTTCACCCTGCCCGAATCAGGAGTTAGAGTAGCTCCCCCCACCAGGGCGAGGACCTCCACCCCGCCGTTTCGAGGGCACCATGCGCACCCGGATTCTTCCTGTCGCCGACCTTCTAATGGCTGCTGCTCACGCGGACCGCCACATGGAGGTCGAAGAAATCGATCGGATCGAGGCCCTCCTGGGGCGGATCTGGGATCCCAAGGATCCCCCGCAATCCCTCCCGTCGGAGATCCGCCAGCACATGGAGGAGTTTCGACCCGACACGTTCTCCATGGAGGCCACGGTCGGCCCCTTCCTGCACGAAGACGCCGGGTTCAAGCGCAAGCTGCTCGAGATGGTCGTCTCGATTCACGAGAGCGACGGGGAGCTCGACTTCCTTGAGGACACTTTCGTGCGGGAGCTGGGGTTCAAGCTCGGTCTCCAAGACGACGAATACGCCGACCTCTGCCTGCGCTTCATGGACGACGACGAAGAGGAGGGCGGAAGCGCCGACACAATGGGCTTCGCGCGAGAGGACCTTGAGAAGACGGACGCGGCCGCGCGCACGCCAAAAAACGACGACCTCGACGCGACCGCCTCGACGCCCCTTCCGAGCGAGCCGTCCTCAGCGGATGAGGCTGAGCACGAGTGGTCATTCGACGCCGTCTCGACGGGATCCGTCCAGCCCGTTCTGGCCGGCGCGAAGCTCGCAGGAGCGGCGACGCAGTGGGAGGAAGCCCCCGCGAGCGCCGGGCCGCTGCCCAGCGTCGACGACCAGGCGATCTACGAACTCGTGTTCCGCACAGTGGACTTGTTCCTAAGCCATCACCCAGGCTTGAGCCTCAACGAGGAGCAGCGCGAGCATGTCTTGGAGAGCGCGTGGAGCGCGTTCAGCCGACTCGTGCCGGTCGCCCGTGGCAAGAAGAAGACCACCAAGAAGAAGACCTCCAAGAAGAAGGTCGCCAAGAAGAAGGCCTCCAAGAAGAAGGCCTCCAAGAAGAAGGTCGCCAAGAAGAAGGCCTCCAAGAAGAAGGCCTCCAAGAAGAAGGTCGCCAAGAAGAAGGCCTCCAAGAAGAAGGTCGCCAAGAAGAAGGCCTCCAAGAAGAAGGCCTCCAAGAAGAAGGTCGCCAAGAAGAAGGCCGCCAAGAAGAAGGCCTCCAAGAAGAAGGTCGCCAAGAAGAAGGCCGCCAAGAAGAAGGTCGCCAAGAAGAAGGTCGCCAAGAAGAAGGTCGCCAAGAAGAAGGCCTCCAAGAAGAAGGCCTCCAAGAAGAAGGCCTCCAAGAAGAAGCGCGGACGCTAGGAGGGGTCCTCGCGTGCGATTCGAGTGCGTTGACGACGTTCGGCACAGCGCTGCCGAAGTCTTCATTCTGATTCGCGACGAGATGCCCTCCCTCGTGCCCTACCTCGACGACGTCCAAGAAATCGTGGTCACCGCCCGCCGCGAAGAAGGAACAAGCGTTCACATCACGAACCTCTGGAGAGGCTCCAGCGCCAAGGCGCCGAAGGTGGTTCAGAAGTTCCTTTCGCCCGACCTCCTGAGCTGGAAGGACCACGCGACGTGGCACGAGGGTGAAATCCGGTATGCCACCTGGCGCCTCGAGCCCAAAATGGGGGGGCGACTCTTTGAGTGCTCAGGCAAGACGTCGATCCTCGAGATCAACGAGGGGTCTTGCCAGATCCAGATCCAGGGCGAGCTGCGAATCTACCCAGAACGCCTCCCAGGCGTCCCGCGGATCCTCGCCGCTAGGCTCCGCGGCAAGATCGAGAGCTTTGTGGTCAAAATGCTCGTTCCGAACCTGCAGACGATGGCGCGGGGCGTGCAGGCCTACTTCGACGACGTCAAGGCGGAACAGGAGTAGAGGCGCCCCAGCATCTACACACGACGAGGACGGGACCTCCGTTCCAACGAGTTCTGGACGTTCTTTTCCCTTGCTCGCGAGGCCTGCAGCGGCCATTCTGGTCCTAGCGCGATCACCCCCCGAGGACCACCATGCGTCCCCGTTTGACTGGCCTCTTGGCCGCCCTGTTGGGCCTGACCTTCTTTGCCGGCACCCCGTTTGCCAGCACGGCCTTGGCCGACGTCGTCCACCTCCGGGACGGCCGGACCCTTGAAGGCTCGGTGATTCGGGCAGGCGACACGTTCATCGTGCGCCGCAAGCTTGGGTCCTCCCACGTCCACGTCAGCGACGTCCTCCGAATCGAGGAGACCACCGACCGCTGGGACGAACTCGAGCGGCTCCGCGAACAGCTCGCCAACGGCACCGCAGACGAGCGCTATCGGTTCGGGGTGTGGTGCCGCGATCACGACTTCAAGGAAGAGTCCCAGCGCTCCTTCCTCTCGGTGCTCCGCCTCGACCTTGACCACGCCGGCGCGCGGGCGGCCTTGGGTTATGTCCAGCACGAGGGACGCTGGCTGACGAAGGCCGACAAGAATCGCCTCGCGGGCCTCGTTGAGCACGAGGGCGCCTGGGTCGCGCCGGCCGAAAAACAGA
>JAESQQ010000688.1 GCA_016765095.1 Planctomycetota bacterium
CGCCCGCCCCCGAGGTCGCGCCGATCGGCCTGCCCTCCGACTCCCTGCCTTCGTCTCCTCTTCTTCTTTCTCTCGGGCCTGTAACCTTGGCTCAGCCGGGCGCGCAGCGGGCGCGCTTCTTCGAGACCCAACCCATGACCCAGACCTCCACTGCACCAGCCGAGTTCCCTCAAGAGACCGACCCTCGCGGGGCTTTCCAACGCCAGGTCAGCCGGTTCCGGCAGCACGTGACCACCGACGGAAGCTCTGGCTTTCGGGCTGAGCCCGGTCGATATCACCTCTACGTCTCGTTGGCTTGTCCCTGGGCCCACCGCACGATCATTGTGCGCAAGCTCAAGGGGTTGGAGGACGTGATCGGGTTGACGATCGTGGACCCGCTGCGCGATCATCGTGGCTGGGCTTTTTCGTCGGACGATCCGGATCCAAACCAAGGCTTCGAGTTCCTCGAGCAGGCCTACCTCGCCACGGATCCGAAGTTCGAGGGGCGCGTCACGGTCCCCGTCCTCTGGGACACCCAGCGGAAGGTGGTCGTCAACAACGAGTCCTCAGAGATCCTCCGCATGCTCAACTCGGAGTTTGACGAGTGGGGTGAGGGGGCGGTGGACTTCTATCCCCAAGCGCTCCGCGAGGAGATCGACGCCCTCAACGACGAGATCTACCGGACGGTCAACAACGGCGTCTATCGGGCGGGCTTCGCGACGACCCAAGAAGCCTACGAGGTGGCGGTGAGCGCGCTCTTTGGAGCCCTCGAGCGCCTCGAGATACGCCTCGGGGACCGTCGCTACTTGACCGGCCCGGCTCTGACCGAGGCCGATTGGCGACTGTTCACGACTTTGATTCGGTTCGACGCCGTCTACTACAGCCACTTCAAGTGCAACCTTCGCCGCCTGATCGACTTTCCCAATCTCTGGAGCTACACCTGCGAGCTCTACCGCCACCCCGGGGTGGCAGAGACCGTCGACTTCGATCACATAAAGCGTCATTACTTCGTGACCCACCGCTCGATCAACCCGACTGGGATCGTTCCCTTAGGGCCGGTCCTTGAATTCGACGCGCCCAAGCGTCAGTGCGGGACTTAGTAAGAACCAACACTCCTGGGGGAGATCTCATGGCCAAAGCACACATTGCCGATCGCAAACCGATCAAGGTCCAGCTCGAGGCGGGTGAGCACTACTGGTGCGCCTGCGGCCGCTCTGCCAACCAGCCCTTCTGCGACGGGGCGCACCGTGGGACGGGGATCACGCCCCAGGCGTTCACGGTCGCGGCTGCGGAGGAGGGCTTCCTCTGCCTCTGCAAGCAGACCAAGAACCCGCCCTTCTGCGACGGCTCCCACGCGAGGCTCCCGGCTGACGTGACGGAGCTCGAGCTCCCCTCCAAGGGAGGCGGAGGCGAGGTCCCCGCAGCGACCAACACGCCCGAGGAGCCGACGGTCGAGTTCATTCACGCCCTGGCGGCCGACGGCCTGAGCAAGTTCGGCCACCACGGACCCATGGCGTCTATGGGGATCCCCCGCAAGGACCTCCCCCACTGGGACGACATTCAGATCGTGACCGCTCAGCTCGCGACCAAGCCGCTGCTCGAGGACGTGGCCGTCGGAACGGAGCTCGTGATTGGCCCCCGCGCCAAGACGCCGCTCCGGCTCAAGATCCCGCTCTTTGTCTCCGACATGAGCTTTGGGGCGCTCTCCGAGGAGGCCAAGGTCGCGCTTTCGCGCGGGGCGGAGCTGGCCGGGACGGGAATCTGCTCGGGCGAGGGTGGCATGTTGCCTGAGGAGCAGAGCGAGAACTCGCGCTACTTCTATGAGCTGGCCTCGGCCAAGTTTGGCTACAGCGAGGATCTGCTGGCGCGGGTCCAGGCCTTCCACTTCAAGGGCGGCCAAGGGGCCAAGACCGGCACGGGAGGGCACCTCCCCGGCAAGAAAGTCACGGGCAAGATCGCAGCCGTTCGCCGACTTCCCGTCGGGCAGCCCGCGATCTCACCGCCGACTTTTGCCGAGTTCACGACCGCCGCCGACTACGCTGGCTTCGCCAAGATCGTGCGCGAGGTCAGCGGGGGGATCCCGATCGGGTTCAAGCTCTCAGCGCAGCACATTGAGAAGGACCTCGACTTCGCCCTCGAAGCGGGCGCGGACTACGTG
Source organism: Planctomycetota bacterium (assembly GCA_016765095.1). GTDB lineage: Bacteria > Planctomycetota > J058 > J058 > J058 > NORP233. The sequence continues at coordinate 2,138 of JAESQQ010000688.1, forward strand.
ATCCTCGACGGCCGCGGCGGGGCGACCGGAGCCGCTCCCCGGATCTTCCGCGACAACATTTCGGTGCCTACGATCCCGGCCTTGGCTCGGGCTCGTCGCCACCTCGATCGCTGCGACCGAAAGGACGTGACCTTGATCGCGACTGGCGGCCTGCGGACCCCGGCCGACTTCATAAAGGCCCTCTGCCTCGGCGCGGACGGGGTCGCGATCGCGAACTCGGCCATGCAGGCGATCGGCTGCATATCGGCTCGGATCTGCAATACGAACAACTGCCCCGCCGGGATCGCGACCCAGCAGGAGCACCTGAGGAGTCGCGTCGACGTGCAAGGCTCGGCCGAGCGCTTGGCTCGGTTCTTCCACGCTTCGGTTGAGCTGATGCAGGTCATGGCGCGCGCTTGCGGCCATGACCACTTGAATCAGTTCAACCTCGACGACCTCACGACTTGGAAGAAGGACATGGCCGAGCTCTCGGGCGTGGCCTTCGGCGGCGTCGGCCTCAGTTAGCCGTGGGGGCTACTCGAACACCTTGAGCGTGATCTCCTTGCCAGCAACGGCGAGGGTCACCGAGGTCTTCTCGATTCGCTTGACCATGACTCCAGGAAAGTCCTCGTCATTGGGGAGCACGTAGGGGTCTCCTGCCCGATAGATTCGCCCGAGGATCACGCAGCAGGTCTGCTCACCTCCGATCCCCTTGGACCACAGGATCGAGCGGAGGACAGGGCGGTGCGTCGTCTCGGCGTCGACTCGGATCAAGCCGGCTTTCCCAAACGCGTGGTCGGCGAGTTGGCGTCCGAGGGTGGCGAGCGCCTTGGCGTTGCGAGCGAAGACCGGGCGCTTGTGCCGAGTCATTTCGGCAAGGAGCTGCTCGAGCTGAGCGTTGTGGCCGAGGGCGGCGCTGAGGTCGCTATTCTCAATCGCCTTCTTCATGGCGCGGAGGTGGCTGTTCCCGGCCTCGATCGCGATTTGGAGTTCGATCGCGGTGGTCAGTTCCTCGAATTGGACGAGGCGCTTCTTCCAGCGTCCGAGGGTCACTTGGCTGACTTCAGCTCCCCTCGCCTCGGAGCGGGCCATGAGCCGGCGGAGGCGCCGGAAGGTGTCTGCGATGGACTCGACGTCTCGGCGGGCAGCGGCCCCTTCGAATTCCTTGAACGTCTGCTCGACCTCCTTGACCAGCTTCGCTCGTTCTTCCTTGGAGAGCGGCTTGGCCTTGCTCAGCGCCTTCGGCCGCGGCAGGGAGGCGTGCTTGGCGACCTTGACTCCTGTCGGCTTGGCGTCGGGGTCGGAGCGCTTGCCGGTTACGACCATGATGTCTCCGAACTCAGCGACTTGATATCCATAGGCCCGCGCGCTCTGCTCGAAGGCGTCGTCCAAGAAGACCCCCTGCAGGCTGACTTCGAGGAGTCCGTTGACCTCTGGGGCCACGATCACGTTTTTACCGCTGATTTCGGCGAGGGCCATGAACCACGACGCGGCGGGGACCTTACGTGCGCTGAGGACGTTGACCGGGTGCCCTTCGAGGAGCACGATCCCGCTCTGGGTGCGCATTCGGCAGCCGGTCTGACGGGCGATCAACTGGAGGGCTTCGGGCCAGGGCGCGTTACGAAGGCTGAGGTTCACGACGCCCCTCGTCGAGGGATCGACGAGGATGTTCCGCTGCACGAGGCGCCCGATCTTCTCGGCGGCGTCCTCGAGGGGGACCTTCCTGAGGTCGAGCGTGATCCGCACGGCCTGGGGGGCTCCCTTCTTCTTAGGCTGGGGGAAGGGAAGCCAGCGCGGGGTAGGCGGATCGGGGCGGGTCGCGCGGGGGGTCACGCTCATCACTCCGCCGGGACGGCTCTCGATATCGAGGCTCGCGGCATAGGCCAGGGCGGCGAGGGCCTCGCTGAACTCGACTTCCAGCAAGTTGCAACTTATTCCGCCGCGGACCTTGGGCCCGAGGACAATGCTCCGCCCAGCGTAGGCGCTGAGCAGACGGAGGAGCGTAACCAGGTTCGCGTTGCGAAACTGGACATTGACCTTGATCTGATACGAGACGAAGAGCGATTCGCCGAACCCTTCGACTTGGCAGCCCGTCATTCGCGCGATCAGGTCGACCGCCTCTCGCCAGGGGATCTCGCGGAGAGAGATCGAGATCTTCTCCTTGGCGGCGCCGTCCTCGACCACGATCGTGTGACCCGTCAGGCGCGCGATTTGGTCCATGACGTCTCGCAACGAGATCCCTTCGACGTCAACGTTGATTCGGACCCGGAAGAACTCGACTTTCTTGACCTGGTCCTTGCTGAGGACGAGGACCTTTCCTTGGGACGCGATCCGGTAGCTGCCCGAGTGCTCGAGAAGGTCGCCCTCGATCACCTTCCCGTCTCGGAGCGTGACTCGAACTCGGCGCGTCGTCTTGGCGGACTGGGTCGGTTGGGGCGGGGGGAGATCGGCTGAGGGTGGCTCCTCGTCCGGCGGAAGCTCTCCTTCGTCCTGGGGGCGCAGCTCGTCGGGGGGTGGAGCCTGGGCGAAGACAGGGGCGCCAAGGAGGAGGGTGGTCAGGGCGGTCAGAGTCCAGCAGGGCTTCATGTTCTTTCCTCTTTCTGAGCGGCCCTTGTCGGCCGCGAGGTGAAGCCCTACTGCAGGGGGCGTGCCAATCGACGAGCTAAGGGTTTACCACTTCGCTCTCGGCGGGACGGGGAGGATCTACCCATTCCGTCGGGGAAGACCTCCCCGACGCCTTGTGTCCTGGCTCGCGGGAGCGGAGGATTGGCCCCGTGTTGGAGCCTGGATCCACGTTGGGCGAGTTCTGTGTCCTCGACGCCCTCGGTGAGGGCGCCATGGGCCAGGTCTATCGCGCTCGCGGGCCAGGCGGCGAGATCGTGGCCGTCAAGGTGATCGCGCGTGAGTTGGCCAGCGACCCTTCGGCTTGCCAGCGCTTTGAGATCGAGAGTTCGATCCTCAAGGACCTCAATCAGCCGCGAATCGTGGCCGCTCGCTCGGGGCTCGAGCGGGACGGCGAGCGCTTGTTCTATGCCATGGAGTGGGTCGACGGGATCGACCTCGCGGCCCTCCTCGAGCGCGAGGGATCGCTCTCCCCTCAGCGAGCGCTGAGCGCGGTGGCCGACGTCCTCGAGGCCTTGACCTACGCGCACGCCCGCGACGTGCTCCACCGCGATATCAAAGCCAGCAACGTCTTGGTCGAAGGCTCGGGTCGGATGAAGTTGAGTGACTTCGGCCTCGCGCGAGCCATAGACGGGACCCGCGTCACCCGCCCGGGCAGCGTGTTGGGGACGCCGGCCTACATGGCACCGGAGCTGGCCGAGGGCGGAGACGCCTCGGTCGTGACCGAGGTCTACGCCGTCGGCGTTCTCCTCCACGAGCTTCTCGCAGGCGCTACGCCCTTCAAGGGAGAGACGGCGCTCGCGGTTCTTCACCAGCACATAAACGCGACCCCGCCCCCGCTGGAGGGGGTCTCCGCCAAGGTCCAAGCGATCGTGGCTCGCGCGCTGGCGAAGCGCCCTGGCGAGCGCTATGCGTCCGCGACGGACATGCGAGACGCGGTTCTCTTGGCCCGCGGCGCACTCGAGGAGGGTGAGCCCCCGGCAGCGCCTTCCGTCTCCCCGATCGGGGAGCTGGCCGAGGCCGAGACTCGCGAGCTGGGCGGCGCTTCCCTCCCGCGCTCCGACCCCCACGGCGCGGCGGCCTTCGCGACGACGCTGATCCCAGGCTCTCCGGTGGGTGGCGAGTCGCCTCCCGAGCCGAGCAGCCCTCGGCCTCCGGCGAGCGGGGGTCGCTCGGCTCGTCTCGTCGTGCTGCCCTTGATCGTGGTGGGGATCGGGCTCGCGCTTTGGGCGTTGCCGCCTCCCTCGCTCCCCGCGTCGAGCCCGACACCCTCAGCCACAGCGACGCCCTCACCCACCGCCACGGCTTCAGCTCGCGAGCCGACTCCAACCCCGGGCGTGACTCGCCCGGCGGCGAGGCCGGATCCCTCGACCTCGCCCCTCGCGAGCCCCACAGCCCAGCCCCGGATCGAAGTCCTGCTTCGCGACGGGGGGATCTTCCAGGCGGAGTTGATTCGGATCGACGTCGCAGGGGACGCCCTCGTCACGCTCCACGAGGGCGCCGAGCGGCGGGATCCGCTCGCGAACGTGCTCAGCTATCGGCTTCTTCCCTAACCCCCTCAAGAGGATCTATGAGCGAAGGAGCAGACTACGGACAGGCCGAGATCATGGCGGGCGACGCCATGGTCGACATTCTCGAGACTCAGATCGCCGCGATCTGGCCCTTGGAGCGGGACTTGTTCGGGCGCTACGACGCCGCTCGGGTCGCGGAGAGCCTCGTGCTCGATCTGGGCTGCGGAACGGGCGCTGCGACCGAGCGGCTTCGCGAGCTCTACCCAAAGGCGCTGCTGCGCGGCGTCGACTTGGTCGAGGCCAGTCTGGAGCGCGCTCGCGAGCGCTGCGTCCAGAGCCCTCCCCAGACGGAGTTCACCCAAGGCGACGCCTACGCGCTCCCCTACGACGACGACGTGTTCAGCCTGGTGGTGTGTCGCCACGTGCTTCAAGCCGTCGACGAGCCGACCCGAGTCGTGGACGAGGCGCTGCGCGTCCTCCGCCCGGGAGGACAGTTCCACTTCCTCGTCGAGGACTACGGCCTGATTCACTTCCACCCCGCTCCAGGCGTCGACCTCGATCGCTTCTGGCGCGACGGTCCGATGCGCGCCGCCGAACGAACCGGTGGGGACCTGCGCCAGGGACGCAAGGCCGCCACCCTCTTCCTCGAGCGGGGCTGCAGTGAAGTCCGCGTCGACTACATGCCTCTCGACACGACCCGCGACCGCGAGGGCCTGCGCGCGGTTTGGCGCAACTGGCGCACCGGCTACGAGGCGTTTGTCCTCGAGCATGGCGACCTGGAGCCCGCCTTCGCGACGGCCTGCTGGGACGCTATGCAGGCCGTGTTCGACGCGCCTGAGGGCCACGCGTGCTGGCTGATTCCCGTGGTCAGCGGTCGCAAGGGCACCTAGCGAGCGGCGACCTAGGCGTGTGGCTGGCGCCAGCCTCGTTGGAGAGGGACGAGGGCTGGGATTGCTTCGTGGACCGGTCCACTGACTCGGGGGAGACGTGGGAGCGGTCCGCGCTCGTGCCGCTCGACCGAGAGGGGCTGAACGGGCCTGGAATCATTCAGCCCTCGCTTTGGCAGTCGGAGGAAGGAGTGCACATGATGGCCCGGAGCTCCGAAGGCTGTCTCTACCGTTCCGACTCGACCGACGGAGGACGAACCTGGAGCACGGCCCGCCCGAGCGCAGTCCCAAACAACAACAGCGGCTTCGATCTTGTTCGTTTGAACAGCGGTCGGTTGATCCTCGCCTGCAATCCTGCGGACGAACCGTGGGGTCCTCGAACGCCCCTCGTCCTCTATTCCTCACGCGACAACGGTGAGCAGTGGGAGATCGTTTGCGTCCTGGAGGAAGGACCGGGCGAGTTTTCCTACCCCGCCCTCGCCCTGGTGCAGGACGGGTTTGCGGTGTCCTACACTCGGCACCGAGAGGAAATCGGATACTGCCACTTCGCTGAGTAAGGGTGCGGGCGGGGGTAGAACTCACCCTGTCACGCGGGCCCGGCCTGGGGGTGGGGTTGTTCCCACGATTCGCACAAATACAAAGCAATCCTTTATCTAGCCGCGGTGCAGATTGCGCAAAGCTAAAGCACTGCTTAAGATCAGTGCATGGCTGACCTGTCCTCAAGGCCCGACTGGGATCGCCTATACGAGATTGCCGCAGGCCAAGCGGGCCTCTTCACCCTTCGACAGGCCGCTGAAGCTGGTTACTCGCCACAGCTGCTAGTCCACCATGGACGAGGCGGTCGGGTGGCCCGTGTTCGTCGCGGGATCTACAGGATCGTGCACTTCCCTGCGGGAGAGAGCCAGGAGTTGGTGGAGGTCTGGCTCTGGTCAGAGCGCGCTGGCGTCTTCTCCCACGAGACCGCGCTAGCGCTGCTCGAGCTCTCCGACGTCCTGCCCGCGAGCCTGCACCTCACGCTTCCCCTGTCCTGGAAACGACGTCGCCTCCGGGTGCCCGAGGGCGTCGCAGTTCATCACGCCGATATCCCCGGCGAGGAACGCACCTGGTTCGATGCCGTGCCCATCACCACGCCGGCCCGTGCGCTGAACGACTGCGCAATCGCGGGCTTGTCTCCCGAGCTGCTGAAGCAGGGCGCACAGCAGGCCCTTCGACGAGGTCTCGTGGCACGATCCGATCTCGGCCATGTCGAGGCGGTCCTTGAACCGTTCGGGGGACTCGCGGCGTGAGCAAGCGGACGTATGTGACGCCCTATGCGTTCAAGCAAGCCCTGGAGAAGCGGCTCCGAGACTCGGTGGCGACGGGTGCCGAGCTCGGTCGGAGGCGCCAGCTGCTGGTGTTCGACCGCTTCCTCGCGCGGGTCGTGGCCGTGCTCGGAGACGCGGTTACGCTCAAAGGAGGCCTCGTCCTCGAGCTCCGCCTTCGCCGCGCGCGCACAACTAAGGACGTGGACCTCCGCCTGACGGGCTCGACCGACCGCATTCTAGAGCGCCTACAGGAGGCGGGTCGGCGCGCGCTCGGTGACTTCATGTCCTTTGAGGTGCAACCCGACGCGCACCACCCGGGGATCGACAGCGAGGGTATGAAGTATGAGGGGCTCCGCTTCCGCGCCGAGTGCAAGCTGTCCGGCAAGCTGTACGGCCGGCGCTTCGGAGTGGACGTGGCTTTCGGTGACCCGATCCTCGGGGAGCCTGAGCGGATCGTGGCCGAAGACCTGCTGGCCTTCGTCGGAGTCGCGCCTCCCGCGATCCGCATCTATCCCGTCGAAAGTCACGTGGCCGAGAAGCTCCACGCCTACACCCTGCCTCGCTCCCGGCCGAACACACGGGTGAAGGACCTCCCGGATTTCGCATTGCTCGCAACGGCAAAGTCCATAGACGCACACCGGCTGCGCGCGGCCCTCGAACAGACGTTTGCGTTCCGCGGCACCCACGACCTGCCAGCAGCCCTTCCCGAGCCCCCCTTGAGTTGGACTCAACCCTACGCCGCGATGGCCGCCCAGGACGGACTGCAATGGCTAACCCTCCCCGAAGTGTTCGCCGCCTCGCAGGCGTTTCTTGACCCAGTGCTCACCGTGGGACTCGACGCGACGTGGGATCCGGAAGACTGGAACTGGCGGAGCAAGCCGGAGTCTTGACAGCCGGCTTGCCTTGATAGGGTCTAGCCCATGCGAATCGTGGTCGAGGAAGGTCCCAACCGGGGCGCGCTCTACGAGTTGGGTCGCGAGAGCGTGCTCGGACGCGGCGAAGGCTGCGAGTTGCAGATCCTCGACGACGGGATCTCGCGCCGACACGCCCAGATCCTCCGCGAGGATCAGGGCTGGACTCTTCGCGACCTCGAGAGTCGCAACGGGACTCGCCTGAACGGGGTTCCGGTCGAGAGCGCAGCGCTCGTCGTCGGCGATCGGATCACCCTGGGCACGGTTCGGCTGCGTGTCCTCTCGCCGCCCACAGAGGGCGATCTGTTGGCGGCCGGCGGGACCCGTGAGCTGGACCTCGACCCGCCGCCGCTCCCAGGCGCTGGGTTTAGCCCCGAGGGCTGGATCGGCGAGAGTCCGCTTGTCCGCGAGCTCCTTCGTCGGGTCAGCCGCGCGGCTCCGACCGAGGCGACTTGTCTGATCCAAGGGGAGAGCGGGACGGGCAAGGAGCTCGTGGCGCGCGCCCTGCACCGCCTCAGCCCGCGACGCCAGCACCCCTTCGTGGTCCTCAACTGCGCGGCCCTCCCGGCTGAGCTCGTCGAGTCCGAGCTCTTTGGTCACGAGCGAGGGGCGTTCACCGGCGCGGTCGCGCGCAAGGTCGGCCTGGCCGAGGCGGCGGCGGGCGGGACGCTCTTCCTCGACGAGCTGGGTGAACTGCCCGGCCCTGCTCAGGCCAAGCTGCTCCGCTTTCTCGAGGACAAAGAGATCCTTCGCGTCGGGAGCACGACTCCGCGCCGGGTCGACGTCCGCGTGTTGGCCGCGACTCACCGCGACCTCGACGCCTGCGTCCGCGAAGGCACGTTCCGCGAGGACTTGCTCCATAGGCTGCGCGTCGTCGAGCTCCTCGCTCCGCCGCTGCGCGAGCGCGGGGCCGACGGAGCGCTCCTGGCCGAGAGCTTTCTTCGCCAGTTCGCGGGGCCGCAGCGGCGCTTCACCGCTGGAGCCTTGGCCGCGATCCAGGCATACCCCTGGCCTGGAAACGTGCGCGAGCTGAAGAACGTGATCGAGGCGGCGGTGATCTTCGCGGAGGAAGACGAGATCCGGGCCCTCGATTTGCCCTCGCGGGTCCGCGCCGCGAATCCAAGCGCGCCGACGTCGGCCGAAGCCGCGCGTCAGCCGGTGACGCTGCGCGAAGCGGAGCACCTAGCGATCCTGGCGGCCCTCGAACACACGGGCGGGCACCGGACCAAGACCGCCGAGCTGCTCGGCGTCGACCGCAAGACGCTCTACAGCAAGCTCAAGCAATACGGGATCGGCTAGGCTTCGTCTCACCGTCGACCCTCGACCAGCGCCGGGCGTGTTGATCTGACTTCTTGGACCGCCAAGGACGCCAAGAAACGCCAAGGCTGTCACTGGAGTGAGACCGCCCTGCAACTGGGTCGGAATGCAGGGAGCTGTCGCACCCCGCGACAACTCCCTGAACCTCTGCTCACGCGCCGCACGCCGTCTTCCAATGGATCCGGTTCGTGAAGAACGCGTCCAAAGTGCGCTTCTTGGCGTCCTTGGCGTCCTTGGCGGTTCAATCAACGTGAACTCTGCCGCAGGCCGCGTTGTCAGCAGCGCGTCGTCGGGCCCCTCCTGAACTCGCCGACTCGCTCGTCATTCCTTGCCAGGAACGAGTCTTTCCTCGAGCCGGGCAGCAGCGAGCTGCAGCTCTCGCCGTTCGTTGCGGAGGATCAGCTCGGGGGCATGTAGGGAGAGGAGTTTGCCGAGGCGCTCGTTGCGCTCGACCAAGCGCGTGGTCGCAGCTGCGATCGATCGGTCAGGCAGCTCCCGCAAGTCGGGGAGCCGGCGCGAAATGAACTCCTCGCGGCCCCCGGCCTCGAGCAAGGCTTCGATCGCGCCGGCGTGGGTCGCGGCCTCAAAGCCTGGCCGCCCGTGGACCTTGCGCCACTCGAGTTCGTCGAGGAGGGCTCCCCGAGCGAGGCCAGTTCGTCCTGGCTCGAGCACCAGCCAGGAGCGTCCCTCAAGGACTGAGCTGAGGGCCGCGCGGTTCTGGCCGACGAGGCGAGTCAGCTTGCTCCAGCCTCGGCGGGTGCGGAGGGTCGGCTCGATCAACTCGACGTGTTCGCTGTGGGGGATCGCGTAGCCGCAGCAGATCCCGTCGGTCCCCGCTAGAGAGCGGGCCGCGGCGCGGGTCAGGAGGGGATCTGGATAGCCCAGCGCCCAGGCCGAGACTTCGCTCGCGATCGCGAGGCGGGCCTGGGGTGAGTCGACGGCCCCGAGGGCTGTGCGCGCGCCGAGCGTC
>JAESQQ010000065.1 GCA_016765095.1 Planctomycetota bacterium
GCCGGCTCGCGGGCCCTTGCCGACCAAGCGCACGTTGAGCCAGGACGCGCCCTGGCCGATCCGATTCTCGTAGAGCGCGGGACGCAACACGGCGTGACGCTGCGGACCGCGCAGACGGTTGTTGCTCTTGCCGACCAAGACGTCGACGTCGCCGTCGCGGTCGTAGTCCGCGAAGCTCATTCCCGTGCAGCTCGGCCAGTCGAGGCCAGCCTCACGGGTCCGGTCGACGAAAGTCCGCTTCGGGGTCTGCCAGAACAGGCGCAGGCGCTGGTCGTCGGGGTACTCGCCGCTCGCGACGAGCAGGTCTAGGCGCCCGTCGTTGTCGACGTCGAGCCAGCCCGCGTAGAGGTCCCCCTGGTTCCAGTTCCCGGCGGCGTGTTGGCGAGGAAGCACCGTGCTCGCCCGCCGTCGGAACCCGAGCGGGTGGCCTCCGTTGGTCAGGACGCTCGAGCGATCCGAGCTCGAGCCCGCCCAGCCGTGAGTGATCTCGCCCAGGAACACGTCTAGGTCGCCGTCGTTGTCGTAGTCGCCGCAGGGGGCGTCAAAGGTGTTCCCGTTCGCGCGAAAGGGGAGCTCGTCCTCGCGGCTGCTCCCGAACCGGCGCTTGAACATGTCCTTGGTCGACTGTGGGTAGATCCCGCTCTGGTCTGCGTCTCCGCTAAAGCGCGTCTCCTGCCCGACCTCCCGAAAGGTGCCCTGGCCCTCGTTGAGGTAGAGCAGGTTCCGCTGACGGCCATAGGCGCAGAGCAAGACGTCGCTCCAGCCGTCGCCGTTTAAGTCCGCGAAGCTGACCCCAAAGAGCGGGCGGCGGCTGTTGGAGTGACCCGCCTCGGGGCGGAGCCCAAAGCCCGCCCGCGACGTCGCGTCCTTAAAGCGCAGGCGCGGCCCCCCCGCGAGGAGTCGAACCGGGTAGGCCTCGAGCTCTCGCCCGCCCGCGCGGTAGCTGCTCGCCAGGATCAAGTCCAGCCAGCCGTCGTGGTCGCGATCAAAGAACCCGCCCGCCACGACGTTCTCGGGAGGGATCCCCAGCGGGGACTCGGCGGGCCGAAATCGAAGGCCGCCCACGTTGATCAGGATTTGAGCCCGGCGTCCGTCGTCCTTCCACTTGGGGTCCTTGGCGTCGCCGCCGACCGCGAGCAGCGCGTCGCGATCCCCGTCGTGGTCGAGGTCCGCGAAGCAGAGCAAGACCGGCGCACGGACTCCCTTAGCCAGCCCGAGGGCGCCAGGCACCTCCACGAAGCGCCGGCCCCCATTGGCGTCTGGGACGTTGCGATAGACGTGGCGATTCGCAAGCACGACGTCAGGCCAGCCGTCCCCGTCCAAGTCGCAGAACCGATTCCGGTTCGAGAACAGCTTGGCCGGCAAGCCACGCTCCACGCCGACCTCGCGAAACCAGGGAGCTGCGGACTCCTGCGCGAGGGCCGGGGAGGCGAGCCAGAGCGCCACTGCGAGGGCGCCCACACGGGCGAGGTTGGTCACTTGCTCTCCAGAGGCTCGCTGAGCGCGACCCGAAACCCGACGTAGTATCTGCGGAGGAGGTCATTTTTTTTGTCGGGTCCCTCTTTCAGCGTGACGTGCCGGATCCCCGCCCAACACGACATGTGAATGTCGAGGGTCCAGCCCCCGCCACGGTTCATGCCTCCCGGCGCGTCGCTTCGCCCGACGTAATCCACGAGGTCTCCCTTGGGCCAGCGGGTGTAGTCGTCAGAGACCCACTCGGCCACGTTTCCGCTCATGTGATAACAACCGACCGGGGAGCGGCCCTCGGGGTAGGACTCGACGAGGGCCAAGTTGGGGTTCCGATCGTCTCCGAGAATGTTCGCCCTCTTGAGGTCGGGCTCAGATCCCCAAGGGTAGGTCCTCCCGTCCGTGCCGCGCGCCGCTCGCTCCCACTCCAGCTCCGTCGGAAGCCGGAGCCCCGCCCATCCGCAGTAGGCTCTCGCCTCGTCTGGGCTGACCTTGAACACAGGGTGCTCTGGGTCCGCAGAAACGACCTCCGAGGGTGGGAGAATCCTCTGCTCGGGCCTACCGGGGACAGCGGTCGGACGATAGGCCACGTCGATCATTGAGGAAGGCAGAAAGGCCCCCGTCGCCTCCGTGTAGCTCCGATACTCGCGCCAAGTCGCCTCGAACAGAGCTATGAAGTAGCCCCGGGTCAGGGTCGCCTTCGCCGGCGCGGGGAGGGTCCAGTTCTCCATCTTCGCGACGACGGTCTTGGGATCGACGAAGCCGTCCCCGCGACTCCCGATCTCGAAGCTCCCTGGCGGAACGTAGACCAACACCGCCCCCGTCTTAGACCGCTCGTACTCCCCCGTTGAGGGGCGAGGGGAGAGGCCGGCCGGGAGCCGCGGCCGCGGCTTCATGCGGAGATACCAGGACGGCAGCCCCGCCTGGCACTCGACCTCGATCTCGATCGGCTCGGCCGTGACCCCGCTTGCGAGCTCCGCATGAAGCCGAAAGCGGTTCAATCCAAGCGCGAGGGGAGCCTTGAGCCGAAACGAGCCGCCGCGCGCCTTGACCCTCGGCTGCCCCTCGAGCCAGACCTCGACGGCCTCCTCCGAGGAGTTCACGACGTGACCCCGGAAGATGATTTTGCGGCGTTTGGAGCTGCTCTTGGTAGCCGGAGAGTCCAAGACCAACTTCAGGCTGGCTGGAGCCTTCGTCTCCCCTTGGCTTTGGAACACCGCGCCGATCAAGAGCGCGATCCCAAGAATCGGAGTCAAGACCCAAGGGACCCTGCGGGCCCAACGCTTCCAGCGCCGAACCGGGAGCGCGAGGGTCGCCTCGCCAGCCAGCGCCCGCTGGAGGTCCTCGGCCAACTCCTGCCCCGTCGCGTAGCGATCCTCTGGAGCGCCCGAGAGCGCCTTCATGCACACCGCTTCGAGGGGCCGCGAGACGTCGGGCGTGTGATGCCGAGGGAGGACCGGCTGGCTCTCCTTGATCGCGAGGAACAAGTTTGGAATGCTCGTGGCCCGGAAGGGGCGGAGCCCAGTCAGGACCTCGTAGAGGATCACGCCCAAGGCCCAGACGTCGACTCCTGGGCCGAGATTCCGCTCTGCGGTGACCTGCTCGGGCGCCATGTAACTAGGCGTCCCGATCGCGATCCCGGTCTGGGTCAGACGCTCTAGGTCGGCCGCCGCCGCCAGACCAAAATCAGCGACCCGAACCCGACCGTCGCTCCCGACGAGGAGGTTGTCCGGCTTCACGTCGC
>JAESQQ010000689.1 GCA_016765095.1 Planctomycetota bacterium
CGCCGGCGAGCCCGACGAGCTCCGCGAGAGCGTCGGCCAGCTCCTCGTCCGGCTCCGGCCTGGCGCGGGCGCTGAGGGCGAGGACGAAGTGATCGCCGGGCTCCGAGCGCTCGTGGCTGAGGAGCCCGGGCTCCTGGCGCCCGTGTTCCAGCGACCGGGCCTGGTCCAGGTCCGCTCGCCGCTCGAGATCATGGTCGAGGGGCGAGACCTCGACGCGCTTCAAGCCAGCGCTGAGATCGTCCTCCAGCGACTCAAGACGATCCCGGGCCTGACGGACCTCCGCAGCTCAGCCCGGGGTGGACGCCCCGAGATCCGAGTCAGCTTGGACCGACGGCGCCTGGCTCAGTATGGGCTCGACGCAGGCAGCGTCTCGGCCGCCCTCGAGATCGCGGTCCGGGGCCGAGTCCGGGCTGACTTGGTCCGCAGCGATCGCGAAGTACCGATCCGAGTCTCCCTCGAGCCCAGCTCCCGTCAGACCGTCGCCGACCTCGAGCGGATCGTGATCTCGCCGGCGGGCCGGAGTCCGATCCTCCTCCGCAGCGTGGGAAGTGTCGTCGTCGAGCGCGGCCCCGCAGAGATCCGCCGCGAGGAGCAGCGGCGCGTGGCGCTCGTCCAAGTCGAGGTCAAGGGTCGCGACCTCGGCAGCGCCGCAGCCGAAGTCGAGGAGGCCCTCGCCGGCCTCGAGTTGCCCCCCGGGACCTTCGCCCACACGGGCGGGAGCGCAGAGGAGCTCGGCGAGGCCTTCCGCGGACTGGGGTTCGCGATCGTGCTGGCCGTGCTCCTGGTCTATCTGATCCTGGCCGCGCAGTTCGAGAGCTTCGTGCTCCCCTTGATCGTGCTGGGCGCGGTCCCGCTCGCAGCCGGAGGGGCCGCGTTTGGCCTCTGGCTGAGCGGGACCTCGTTGAGCGTGGTGGTTCTGATCGGGCTCGTGGTCCTAGCTGGGATCGTGGTTAACAACGCGATCCTGCTCGTGGATCGAATCCAACAGCTTCGCGCGGAGGGCGTCCTCGCGGGACAGGCGATCGTACGGGGCGGACAGGATCGCCTGCGCCCGATCGTAATGACGACCGCGACCACAGTCTTGGGCCTGATCCCCCTCGCCGCGTTTGGGGGAGACGGCGCCGAGCTGCGCGCGCCCCTCGCGCTGACCCTAATCTCTGGGCTCCTGGTCTCCACGATCCTGACCTTGGTCGTCGTCCCCTGCGCGTATCGGCTCCTCGCGCGCGGTGGGCGCGAAGGCGAAGCGGGCTTCGAACTTGGCCCTGACGGGGTTCCACGCTAGCCTGGCCGCCCCACGGAGATCACCATGACGCTCTATCGCTTCCTACCACTCGCCCTCCTTCTGCTGAGCGGGGTCGGCTGCAGCAGCCACTACGAAATGCAGGACCTCGAGGACGAAGGCAGCGTCTTTGAGCGCCTGGCCCACCGCGAGAAGCGAGACGAGAAATTTAGCCAGGCCGCAGACTCCTTCGCCAAGGCCGGCGCCAAGTATCTGCCGGCTCACGCCATCGCCGTCGAGCGCGAGAACGGCGTCTTCAAGCGGCACCTCCGGCTCAAGCTCGCGACGGTCTTCGCCGGGGAGGCCCATTGCCGACGCCCCGATAAAGACACCACGAGCGGAGACTGGAAGAAGTCCAAGGAGCTCTTTCTTGAGGCCACGTCCTGGGCGATCGACGGCGGGTTCATTCGCATGGAGCGCGACATGCTCGTGGGTCAGGCCGAGTGCCTACGGCCCGACAACAATCCGCAAGGGAGCTGGGAAGAGGCGGGCAAGCTCTACGCGAAGGCCGTCGCGCTCAGCCGCGAGATTCGTGACGACGAGGGGATCGGCGCGACCCTCAGTGCGCATGCGATTTGCCTCCTCGAGGGCCCGACCCTCGAAAAACTCAACGACAAGATCCGCAAGCTCCTGATCGAGGCCAGCAAGCTAGGGAACAAGTCGGCGGCTGAACTCCTCAGCCAGACCGGCGCCCGGTTCTGCTTTGCCTGCTCGAACGAGATCAAGGGCGACGTGCGGTTCTGCCCCAAGTGTGGACACGACCAAGTCCAAAAGCCCAAGGTCGTTACCGCGCCTGGGCCCCGCGAGCCTCCCCCCGAATAGGGCTCTCCCCCTTAGTGGCGGGCCCGAGCGCTCCAAGCGCGAGGGCGGCAGCGTCGCGGACGTCGCCCTCGGGATCGGTCTTCGCGAGCTGGAGGAGACGCGAGCGGGCGGCCCCGCTAGCAGGCGCGAGCTTGGCGAGAATGCGCGCGGCTCCTCTCCGGACCAGCCAGTGGGGATCCGCGAGGAGGCCTTGGAGTTTGGGGACCTGACTCGCCTTGGGCTCTCGGCCGAGCACGTGGAGCGCACCCAGGCGATTCCCGTAGCAGGCGTCGCTCAGAGCGGCTGTCAGGAACACGTCCCGCGCCTTGGAGGGCGCGGCTTGCCCGCCCTGGTAGATCGCGTCGCTGCGAAGGAGCGGGTCCTTGCTGGCGAGCCGCTTGGTGAGCGCGGGGAAGCCAACTGCTGGGGCGATTCGAGTCAGCGCCAGCACCGCGTCGATCCGGACCTCTTCGACGGGGTCGACTCGCCCGAGACGCTCGAGCGCGGCGGCCACCGGAGCCGCGCGCGACCCCAGCCGAGAGAGCGCCCAGATAGCCTTTCTCCGCTGCTCTTCCAGGGGTGCGCCTAACCCGCGGGTCAGGGTCGCGAGGGACTGAGGGAGGTCCACGCCTCGCTCAGCGAGGGTGCAGGCCGCGAAAGCGTCGCCCTTAGCGTGGAGGACCCGGAGTGAGGCGAGCGCTGCGGGGTGAGCGGGCCTTAGGGCGAGGAGCGCGCCAGCTACATGGATTCGATCGCCTCGAGCCAGCACCTTGCCCAACAAGGCCTCTAGCCTGGGAACCGCCGGCTCGTAGCGACAGCGAACCAGGATCCGAAGCACGACGTTGCGACAGTGTGGCGAGGAAAGGAGCACCAGAGCTTTCGCTCCGACCGCGCGGCTCAAGCCCGAGCCGCAGCTGATCGCCTCCAGGCACGCCAAGACGTGCACTCGATCCCCGCTATCCTTCTGAGGATCGAGAAGCCGCAGGAGGAGCGGAGTCGCGGCCACAGCGTCGGTCCCCAAGGATCGGATCGCCCGGAGCGCGGCGACTCGGACCCGAAGGTGTGGGCTCTCGAGGGCAGCTAGGATCACGGGGAAGGCTGACTTGGCCCCGTAGTTCGCGAGCCCGTCGAGCGCGGCGCGCTGGACCCTTGGACTCGGATCGCGGGCCAAGTCGGTCAGGGTTGGGATCGCGTCAGCCTCTCCGCTGAGCGCGCAAGCCACCGCAGCGCGGAGCGCAGGCGAAGTGTCGCGTGCGGACTTTAACAGAGCATCGCGGAGGAGCTTTGGCTTGGGGAGGAGTCGCGAGGCGAAGGCTGCTGCTTCGCGTCGGGAGGGCGGTGAGCTCGGACGGAGCGCTCTGGCCAGGAGCGCGGCGACTTGCTCCTCGGTGTCCGCGGGGAGGCTTCCATAGGGGGCCGAGACCGCGATCGCGGCGGCAGCCTCCAGCGAAGCCCAGCGCAGCCGGCCGTTCTTGGCGCACTTCGCGAGCGCGATCAACTTTGGGAGCGCAACCAACGCTGTCGGATCGTCGCCTGAGTGGCGAAGGGCGTCGGCCGCCAAGACGCGCACCGTGATCTGCTCGTGATCGAGGGCTTTGAGCAACGCGGGAAGGGCAGGGGCACCCACCGACCCCAGGGCCCTCGCGGCGTCAGGCCCAAGGATTGGGTCTTTGAGGGTCTTGATCAGAGCCGGAACCACCCGGGCTCTGTCCTTGAGCGGAAACGCCCGGGGCTCGCTGTATGTGTCCCCAGCCTCGCCAAGGGATTCCAGAAGTTCGAGAGCCTCGGCCCGCGCGTCCTCGCTGCGGTGACCGAGGAGTCGCACGACCTCGTCTAGGGCCGGCGCCCCGATCGCGTCCAGGAGTTGGATGTAGCCTGTGACGTAGGTCCCGTCGGGGTCGTCGTAGAGGTGGCGGCTCAGGGCCGGCAGGATTTGCAGGGCTGCCTGTCCCTTGCCCGAGAGAGCCTCCAGCACGTCGTCTGGTTCGTAGGGGAGGTCTCCGTCCTCGTCCATGAGAGCGCGCTCGAAGCAGTCGAGCAGCTCCTTGGCGCTCAAGGCCTCGAGGCTTGGCTCCTCAACCTCAAGGAGCTCCTCAGCAAAGAGGGGGGCGCCGAGCAGGAGAAGCAACGCGAGGGGGGCTAGTGCCTTCATGCCCTCAACCACGCCAGGCGACGAGATTTGTTCGGGACTTTCTCGGACCCCACGGCCGTTAAGCGACCAGTCAGCCGAGAGAACCAATGGAACCGGCCGCGTCCCCGAAGGAAAGCGGCCGTACCCAAGTCACCTGAACAAAAGCTGCTCAGTTGAACCTAAGAGAACAAGGAGCCAATCCCGAAGGACCCACTCCTTGCTCGCTTACTGCATCACCCAGCCCGAGGGCTGGAAGAACGCTTACTGTCCGTAAACGATCGTGGTGCAGTCGCCAATGATGCCGAGAATGTGGCTGGCGTGGTAGTCAATGTGACTGATTTGCTTGATGTCAGCGCCGTCGGCGTTGCGCGCGAACTCGATCGACGAGTCACCCGAAGTGATCCATCCGAGGATGGACGACTGGGTGCCCTTGCCGGTCTTGGTCGCGTTGACCTTACCGTCGTGAGCAACGACACGGCCTTCGTGACCGACGTCGAGCATGATGCAACCAGCGATGTGGCCCTTATCAGGAACGGCACAGCCAGCGGCAACGAATGACGCGAAGGTCAGACCGAGAACAAAGTTGAATAGCTTGGAGCTCATCAGATCTCCCCTTTCGTTTTTGTGGGGTGTTTATTCCCACTTCCCAAGAGGGCGTAAGACTACCCAAGGGGTCTGACGGAAGCCAGTAAGGATGCCGCGTTTTCTTTGACGTTTTTTCGGCTGTTCCTGAGGGTCTCTGGGCTGAAACGCGCGAATCTGGCATCTCCTCCGCAAGCCCCTCAACGGCGCGGGATTGCGGCGAGTGACCTCGGGGGACTTAGCCCTCTGCGGGCTCTGAATCGGCCTCTGAAACTGCCGCGTCAGCCAGGACTAGACCGATTGTTTTTTCCACGAGAGTCCGTGTTTGGGGATCGCACACGGTCCGAAATGGCCAATTCAACTCGGGCAGTTCGACTCCCTCCAAGCGCTCGTCGACCTTCCATTGGGGCAGGTAGTCTTTGGGCGGACCTGCGTGGCAGCGCCCGCTCCCAAGGTCGATCACCGTTGCTGCGGTAATCGCGAATCGACCTTCGATTCGAAGCTCGATTCCCTCCTGCCCGGTAAAGGCTCGGAGCAAGGTCTTGCGCTGAGTGAGCGTGGCCGGGGAGCCCTCTCGATAGCGCAGCACGGCTTCTTTCCAGCTCGCGCCCGGGTCGCGCCACTTCTCGGCCTGCCAAGCCCGCAGCCAGAGTTCGTCTGGGAGCAGGAGGAGCGTCGTCAGGCCCTCGAGCGCCCGCAGGGTCTCGGCGCGAACGACGGCCCGGTCCTCGTCCGACGCCTCGCCCTTGATCTCGAGTTGGCCAAGCGTGGCGCGGGGCTGCTCGTCCTTATGGCCGCGAATCACGACCTTCTCCCCCTCGCGAACGCGCCTGTGTGCAGCCTTGCGCTGAATCAGCGTGGCCTTGAACGCGATCGAGACCGGATTGAGGACGAGGGCGACGTCTAGCCCGCGGCTCTCCTTCCAGAGGTCCCAGGGCCCCGTTCCGACGAGCGGAGCGCCGCGAAACCCCTCCGCCCGAGCCCAAGCGGTGACTTCTTCACGAAAGAGCTCTCGCCCCCGGAGGCCCGCAAAGTCAAAGGTCTCGAGCTCCTCGGCGCTCAAGACGGCCCGAAAGAGCTGAAGGAAGGGGGCCCGCACCCGCCGCTCGGTCAGGGCCCACTCCTGCCACAGCTCGAACTCGTCTGGATCCGCGAGGGTCGGGTGCGCGAGTCCAATCCGGTCGTCTGCTCCGAGCTCCAGCGCGTCGCCGAACACGTCTAAGGGGCCCGCCTCGCCGACGCGAAACCACGTCCTCTCCCCAGCCCTGCGCCGCTCCCAGACCACCCGCGGAACGAGGTCCTGCCAGAGCGGGTGCGCTCCCCGAAAGATCAGGGTCCACGTCGCACTCGACCAATCCCTCCCGCTGACGAGGGCGAGCTCCAATCGCTCGACCAGGACGCACCACGCGCGCCGCAACTCCACCTCAGCGGTCTTGAGGGCTTGCTCGTCCGCGCGCGTTAGAGGCCCCTCCCCAGGCTCGATCTCGACGCGGCGAAGTTCGCCCGAGGGCGTCAGACCGACCCCCACGCGCCCCCCCTCGTCGAGGTCGACGGCGACGAGCCCCGAGGCGTCCAGCTCCCCCGTTCGCGCGAGCAGCTCGAGCAGCTCCTGGGCGTCGAGACCGAGCTCGACCACCGCGGCGTCGCGGAGCGTTTCGAAGCGGGTGACGACTTTCTTGCGGGTGATCTTCCCGGTCCAGCCCTGAATCAGCCGCAGTCGCTCGACGGCGGGAAACTGGCCCACGGCGTCTAGGGCTGCCAAGGCGAGCGTCGGCTCCCCCTTGCCCGCTCTCCGCGTCTCGGCGGTCAGGATCTGCGCCACCGCCCGCTGGACGGTCCCTAGGTCCGGCGCCAAGGCCGCCAGAGCCCGCAAGGCCCCTTCCGCCAGCCGAGCCGAGGTTCGATCGCGACGGCGCGCGGGGACGCGGAGCCGGAGCCGAAGCAGCTCCGCCAACGCTGCGCAGGTCTCCTCGGGCCCCAGCGCGAGCGCCAGTTCAGTCGGATCGGGTGCCTCGGGATCCAAGAGCAAAGTGAGCGCGTCGAGGGTCCAGCTGGGACTGGGGGCGACCCTCGCCAAAGCCAGGACCTGATCTGCCACGCAATAGCGCCCCTTGGGAGGGACCGCGCCCAGAAAGGCCTCGCTCAGCCCCAGCTCGCGGACGAGCTCAAGAGTCGGCGTCACCAACGCCAAGTCCGCCAGCTGCTCCGCGAGGCGCTCCACGCCCGCCTGCTGCGCGGCAGGTTCGCCAGCCCTCAAGGCCCGAAACAGCCCCGGCAGAGCGCCCCGGGGCTTTGGATCGTCCTCGCTAAGAGCGTCCCGCGCTTCGAGCTGCTCGAACTCCTGATTTAGGTCGTCGTTGGCCATGCCCGGAGGATACGGGAGAGCCGACGTGCTGGACTCAAGCCCTGCGCTGCAGCGAGCACCCGATCGTCGACACCCAACTCTTCCTAGTAAAGCGGAGCACGATTCTGAGCGAGGTCGCCGTCCTGGCGGAGGGGAGCCATGAGACCCCCCCCTCGTGGGCGACCTCTCAGAATCGTAGCCTCCGGTTTAGTAGCTGCTGTCCTTGAGGCGCAGGTTGCGCTCCTCGAGGCGAGCCTTGATCTCGTTGAGAGAGGTCAGGCCGAAGTTCTTGGCGCTGAGCAGCTCAGCCTCGGTGCGGCTGAGGAGCTGGCCAATGGTCAGGAGGCCGAGGCGCTCCATGCACTTGGCGGAGCGGACCGAGAGGTTGAGGCTCTCGATCGGCTGATCCTCGTCCTCCTCGGAAGCCGCCGGCGCGGCCGCGGCTGCGGCGCTACGGAAGCCGCCGTCCATCTTGCCTTGGCCGAGACGCAGGCCCTTCTGAGCCAGCATTTGCTTGACCTCCATCAGGGAGGTCTCGCCGAAGTTCTTGTGCGCGAGGAGGTCCTGCTCCGACATTTGGATCAAGTCGCCGAGCGTCTTTATGTTCATCTTGTTGAGGCAGTTGCGCGAGCGGACCGAGAGCTCGAAGTCGGTCACGGGGATCTTGAGGATCGCGCTCTGGCGGTCGGCCCGGCGCTCGCCCTCCTCGTCGTAGAACATGGTCTTGCTCGAGCGTGCGTCCTGGAGGAACATCACCGCTCGCGAGTGGTTGGGGATCGAGGCCAAGACCTCGCGATAGCACTCGATCGCCTGCTCGTAGCGCTGGTAGTCCTCGTAGAGGCTGCCCAGGTTCAGGAGCGCGTTGGCGTAGGTCGGGCGGGCGCCGCGGATCTTCTCGTAGAGTTCGATCGAGACTTCTTCCTCACCCCAAGTCTGGTGCCAGCGTGCGAGGCGGAACAGCGCGTGGGGGTGCTGAGGAACCTGCTCGATCACCTTCTCGTAGGCCACGCGAGCCGGGGCATACTCGCCACAAAGCTCGTCGTAGAAGCCCCGCAAGAACACCGTCTCGACGTTGCTTCCAAAGCGCTCCTCGGCCGAATCCAGGGACTTGAGGCCGGCCTCGTGGTCGCCCGCGCGGAGCTCAGCGAAGACCAAGCCGATCGCGATCGGAACCGAATCGCTGTGGGACTTTAGAGCCGTGCGGTAGGCGTCGAGGGCCTCGTCCACGCGGTCCATGTCGAGGAGGCACTTGCCGAGGAAGATCGAGGCCAACTCGTGCTTGGGGTGGGCCTCGCGAAGGAGCTCCATGGCCTGGGCCGTGCGGCCGAGGATCATGCAGCAGACGCCGCGCTTCATGGCCTCGTCAGGCTTGGTCTCGTCTAGGTCGAGGATCAACTCCTCGAGCTGCTTGGCGTTGACCTCGTTCGACTGGGCCGCGCGCCGAATCTGCGAGTAGGCAGCGAGCGAGAACTCGCCCTCAAGGAGGGGCTTGAGGTCGATGACGGCGGGAGGCGCGACGGCTTCAGTCATACTTCGTATTCCTCGGTAGGGTCCGGGGTTAGGGGCGCGGATTCTGTGGGCACGCCCCCTGCTTGTCAACCGCTGGAGCATGGTTTCTGACTGGGCTTCGGCGGGTCGGGTTTCAAAATGAGACGCGTGTCCCCCGAAGCCACGCGGGTCGGGTCGCGCTGAGGCCCAGCGCGCGGCACCATGGGCCCATGAAGTCGCCCGCGTTCGCCCTGGCCATCCTCCTCTCAACCCTCGCCGGTCCGGCCTGGGCTGCCGACCTCTGGCTCGAGCCTGCGCGGTTCCGATTCGAGGCCTCAGGAGGACGGGTTGGAGTTCGAGCGCAGCTCGGGACCCCACGCTCGGCTCGTCCTCAGCTTCGACGCGCAGCGCGCGCGCAGGGCCTCTGGGTTCAAGGACCCCAGGGCTGGCTCGAAGCCCCAGGCAAGTCCGGCGACGACCCGATCGGAATGGCGAGCCTGAGGGGAGACGGGGCCCACCTCCTCGCTTACCGAGGCAAGCGAGGCTTCGGGCGACTCGGCAACGAGGGTTGGTTGCGACTCTTCCGTGAAACCGGGCGCGACGTGGCCGACGCACCGACTCACGTCACGAGCGTTCTCTACCAGCGGAGCGCGAAGGCGCTGGTTCTGGCCGGCCCCCCGCGCGGGGCTCCGTGGCTCAAAGCGCTCGGCCTCGAGCTCGAGTTGATCCCGCTCGCCGCGCCTCACGAGCTCGCCGACGCCCCAGGCGGCCTCGCGTCCCTCCCGCTCCGGTTGGTGTGGAGAGGACAGCCCCAAGTCGGTGTCGAGCTTCGCGCCTGGCCCCTAGACGGCGCCAAGCTCAAGGAAGCGATCACGGCCACGACCGACAAGCGAGGCCAAGCCTCGATCCGACTGACTCGTCGAGGCGCTTGGGTCGTCTGCGCGACGGCGCTCCGCAAGGGTGACTTGACCCGCCACGAGGTCGGATTCACGAGCTTCAGCTTCTCCGCGGATCCCGCTCCCCCCGCACCCGGCCCAGCGGCGCTCGCCCGCGCGCTCCGAAC
>JAESQQ010000690.1 GCA_016765095.1 Planctomycetota bacterium
ATACCGCGACGCAAGGCGAGTGGGGGCGGCCTCCATGTCAAATGCGCATCGGAAGCGCGTCACCCCGGGACGCATTTAGAGTCCGCTTGAATGGGGAGGCAGGGTTTGCGCGCTCGGCACCCAAGATGCGCGAGTGTCAGTCGGCACTCGCGAAAAATGGACAAGTTGCGAATCGCTACTAGGCGAACCTGCGATACACGTCCTCCATGGTCTTCCAGACCAGGCCGTCTTGCTGCGCAATACGAGCGTAGCGTCCTTCCCAACCTTCTGGAGGGACGGGCACAGCAGCCGGCAGCGGATGTGAATCTCGGAACGCAAAGGTCCCCTCAAGAGCCTCTCGAAGCTCGGCCGAGACGAAGGTGCCGGTTTGTGCCAGAAGCGCGATGTCTGGCAGATCCTTGACCCGCGAGTTCTCGCGTTCGCGTGGCAGCGTGTAGGCGTGGAGCTTCTCTGCGACATGGGTGACCCGCGGATAGATGCGAAAGCTCGCCGGCGAGAGTTCAACGAACTCGAGGAAGTTGCTCCCCGAGACGATCTCCGGCTCGGCGGTAAGCGCGTCAGCCATCCCCACGTCCAGCCCAAAGTGATCGCTGTACTGTTTCCCTGCGAGTTGGCCTACGACCCGAAATCGCTGGCCTTGGTAGACCAGCCCCTCGCCCTCCATCACGGGATGCCGAGGGTCTGGAGTCACCTCGAATTGGAGCCAGTCCCCAAGCTCGAGTCGTCCCGCCTCTTGGAATTGCTCCAGCAGATCGTCAGTGCTCCCCGTGAGGCGCAGGTCAATGTCCTTCGTCGTTCGAGCACGCTCGAGTCGAAGCTCGAGCACGATCCCCCCCTTGAGCACCACGCGCTCTCCGAAGACGGCAAAGATGCGAGCCAAGAAGCGGTCGAAGAGCAGGAGTTGCCGAAATCGCGCGATTCGTCCGTCAGCAGCGTTCCGAATGCGGGACTCAAGAGCGCTCTTGAAGGCCAGCGGCGTCTTGTATTGAGCGGGTGCCGCCACTACTTGACCGTTCGCTTGGATCTTACTCGGCCCGGATGCGTGAAACGCCGTCGGCCACGTGTGCGGGGGCGAAGCATCGGAAGGAGCCCGTGGAGCTCTTCGTCTACCAGAGCGCGACGCAGTTCCTCCTTGCCAAACAGGCCTCTCGCGAGGCCCTGCTCGATTGCCTGTTCGACGAGTCCAAGATCGGACTCGGCCTTGGCGCAGTCGACGACAGTTCGCAGGGGCTTCGTCACCGGGACTGGACCCGCCCACGCTCGCTGGTCCTGATCAATGTCGGCGTAGTAGAGCTCGGTGCCCCTGGGAACGCGAAGTCGGCGTGGCCTCCACGAGGAGGGAACGGAGAGGTGTTTTCCATGCGGTAGGGCATCGGAGAGTTCGTAAAGTGCCAGCGCCGTCTCGTGACTGAACACGCCCTCCTGCCCCGACCACAGCCAGACCACGACAAGATCCTCGTTGTCGCCGGCCGGAAAATAGGCGAGCCGATAGATCCCCCGTGCTGCCCGCTTGAGGCGACCCTCGCGCACGTAGTAATTGAGAAGCGGGTTCGAGTAGCCCGCCTCGTGAGCCTGCGCCGTGGTGACGTAGCCTCCTTGGGGTTCGGCCATTTCGTAGAGCCGAGCCCACTCCGGAGCGCCATCTTGCCTTCGCTTGGGCATGCACTAAAGTTAAAACCTATTGAACCTTTGCGCAACAGGCGAACCTGGGGCAGATTCGCAAGACGCTACGGAGCAGCAACTTAGGGATCCTCCGACATGTCTGCCACGCCCTGTAGCCTCGCGTCCGCAACGCGGCGCCTCTCGGGGCGTCTTCAGCTCTTCGACGCCGATTGCGTTCCACTGCCTGCGCTCGCCGGAGCGAGCTGCATCGCGGCACAACGTCGTCGTCGTGCGGGACCGGGTGCTCCCTCGTCTTGAACCGCAGCCAGCAGCCGTCGGCACGGCAGAGCCGGTGGCGAGTGATGGTTAGCCCGCCTCGCCAGCAGTAGGTGGACGTGATCTTGGTCGACGGATCCCCGCAGCGCGGGCACTTCAGTGTTCCTCCTCGCCCTCGCCTTCGGCGCCCGTCGCGTTCTCGCCCTCTGGCGTTCTCGCGTCTTCACGGCGCTCCTCCCGTCCGCCGGTCATGTCGCGTGGTCGACCCAGCTTGCTCTGCTCCAAACTCCCTGCCTGCACCCGTCCTCTGAGTCAGGCGGCCTCGTCGGCGACGCTTCCGGTCTCGCGCCACCTGCGCTCCAGCATGCTGCCCGGGTGAGCGATCAGCACCTGCGAGAACTCGAAGCGGCCTGGCGCACCAGCGGGTCCGTCGAGGACGAGGCGACGTGGCTGCTGGAGCGCGTAGACTGCCGACCCCACGGCCAAAGGAGTTGAGGAATGAACATTTCATTCGGAGACAACGTGAGAGTCGTCAGGTCGCCGGAGACAGCGAAACTCGGTCTAGCCAGTAGAGCGGGACAGGTTTGCGGAGAGACCACGCCGTCCGTCACCAACGTCGAGGTCATAGGCATTTCCGACTCGGACCATGCGGTCAATGTCCTCTTCGATGAACTTGATCAGTCGCACTGGTTCGCGCTCAGCTTGCTGGAGTTCATTGACCACGGTGCAGGCACAGAGATGACCATTGGGAATCTCCGCGCTGTTCGCAGGGCGGACGGGAGCTGGGACGAATCGGTGGTTGAGGGCAATCCTGACCCCCCTCCTCCCGAACCAAGAGACGAAAGTCAGCGGGGTTGACCCTCTTGTCGATTCGGCGCGCGTAGGGCCGCAAGTAGTCGAGCAAGGTTCGCGTGGAGGTCGAGGCGAGTAGGGGGGGTTCTTCCATTGACCGACGCCAACCTCCGCGAACTTGAGCGCCGGTTCCGCGCCTCGGGCACCGTCGAGGACGAGGCAGCCTGTCTATTGCGGTCACCTGCCCGCCAGAGGCCAAGCTGTCGCGCTGGCCTCAGTCACTCTCGTCCCCGACCCTAAGGCGAACCTCCTGAGCGCGACGACTGCACTCGGCCTCCGCGCGAGCCTCTCCGATATCGCGATAGAGGCCGGCGAGGTTCTCCAATGTGGAGATCAGCAACTCCGGCTTGTTGTGCTTCTCTAGGAGACCCACCGCCTCTCGAAAATAGCGGACTGCGTCTTGCAGCGTGGTCCTTTGCCTCTTGATAGGCCCTGAAGAGCCAGGCCGATCTTCCCAGCGAGCCTCTCTGTTGGCTCAAGGCTCAAGGCGAGAGTCAGGTGGTGCTTGGCTTCTTCGAGGTGACCAGGAATGCTCCCGTAGCAGTCTCCGAGGCGGTAGTGGGCCTCCGCTGACTCAGGGGTGAGTTCAGTAGCCTTTGTGAACAGGAAGGCAGCTAACCAAAGGTCGGGGGGCTCCTTGCGGACCATTTGCCGTCCGAAGTTGACCATGTTCACGAAGCTCTCCTGATCTACCTCAGCGGCCTCCCAGAAGACGGCCTCGCTCTCCTCGAACCTCCTAGCCTCGCCGAGGCAGTTCGCGTATTGCCCGAGCGTGAGGGCAGTGCGCTCGAGGTCCAGCGCCTCCCTGCAGAGCGCTAGAGCGCTCTCCTGGTCGTAGTCAAACTCAAGGATTGCGCGGGTCAGGAGGCATTCGATCTCGAGGTCAGGATTGAGCGCGACGGCAGCGTCGAGGTGCCGCTGAGCCTGTTCACGCAGATCAAGGAGTCGAGGGTCGTCTACGGGGCGACCCTCCAACTGCCCGAAGAGTCCCCAGCGATACAGGGAGAGGCTCGCCTGCAACCCCCGCACTCGTCCCTCGCCGGGATAGTCGACGAGGGCAATGGCCAGCCTCCGATCGGCGTCTCCGTAGTGCCCTGATTGGATCAGGTGTTGGATCTCGTCGAGTTCCTCGTCCACGGAGTCAGGATAGCGGTCGGGAGAGGACCTCGGTGATCACGGCTGCCTGACGGGGAAGGCGGCAGTTCCTAGCTTTCCCTCGAGCGCCCGCCGCGAATGGTCTGGACTAGCCGACGTCGCCCCGCACCGTCATGCTGACGACGTGAGACGTCCTGTGTCAACACCCACCTCGAATGCGCGGTCGGAGCGAACCTGCTGGCGCTTGGGCGCGGGCGCCTCGCGACGCGGCGGACGCCTTCGTCGCG
>JAESQQ010000004.1 GCA_016765095.1 Planctomycetota bacterium
CCAGCCGATCCTTGGAACAAAAACCAGGAGTCAGGACTGCTCTTGGAACAAAAACCAGAGATCGGAGCCCCTCCTCACGGCCAAATAGAGTGGCCAAGCAGTGGCCATGCAGAGTGGCCTACGGCAACATTGGGGTAGATCCAGACCTCGTCGTGGGAGACGCGGCCACCTGCCATGTTCTCGATCTCTACTGCGCAGTCTGGTCCGCCAAAGACCTTTCGCATGAGCAGGCCCAGGATATGGCAGCAAAGCGAGTCAGTCACAATCGCGGATTCCTGGGCGCCTACGGCGCCGCACAGACTGTAGCTGGGTTTCACAAGGGAGCGTGGTTGGAGAACCTAAGCGCCCGCACCGGGATCCCCGTCGTGACTGCCGAGAACAAGAGAATCGTCGCTGGTAACTACGACGGTCGCTTCGCACTCTTCTCCGACAAGCACTATCGCTACCTCCTCGAGGACCCGGATCGTCTGCACGAGTTGTCGAAAGCCCAGGTGCAGCACCTTGTTGCAGATCGCTTCTACGCCATGGGGCTTGAAGTACAGCTCATCGGCAGGGTCAACGAAGCCGACGGAGGGGTTGATATCGTCGCTTGGCCCCGCGGAAGCCACTTCCCGTTCCTCATGGCAATCCAAGTCAAGCACCCGGACAGCCCAGGAACGTCAACGTCAGTCAATGAGATACGCGAGTTCATGGGCCTTCTGACGGCTCGAGACTCGCTGTTTCAGTTTGGAGTCTTTGTTAGCACTACAGACTACACAAGTGACGCTGTGTTTCACGCGAAACAGCACGCTCGAACTCTTCGCCTGAGAAAGCGAGAGGACCTTTGCCGCTGGCTACGAAGTGATTTCGGGGCCTCCCCCGAGTGGACTGAGTTGCAGAAGACGATCCCGCTTACTAGGAATGCCTCGTTCACACTGCCGGCAAGCCGTCGTTGGTGGCAGTTTGGAGGCAAGGAGCAGTTCTTCCAGGTTAGGGAGTCGAATACCTCCCAGGGTGTTCGGAACAGCGACGGGTCGAGATACATGGTTTCACTGCTGTGGCCGGACAACCTCTTCGGTCCGGACGGGCAGATCAACACCAGCTCACCTTTCGTTGTGACCGATCCCAGGAATCGGGCTCTGTCATTGCCTCCAGAACACGCGACATCGCCTGGCGAGGAGACCACGTCACCCGAGCAGGAGGTTGGCGAAGACGAGGGTCCGTCGCCCAGATCGACTGTTGATTCCGAGTGAGTGTGATCCCCGGCCACCACCCAGGGTTGACCTGGCCTCGAAACGAAGGGCGGACGTCGCTGAATACGCTACTCCCTCTACTGTGCTCGCTCTTCATACTGTTGGGGTGTCAGGGGCAGCCTTCGGCTGAGGAGTTGGAGGCCGCGAACTATGGAGACATGATTGCCCAAGGGCGTGCTGAAGAGTTGCTGCGCGAGTTCTTTCAGACTCGACTGAAGGACCCAGAATCCGCGCGGTACAGATTTACTCAGGCTCCGAAGCCTTCCTGGTGGCGAGATCCCGTGATTGCTGGCTCCGGCTTGCACTTTGGCCAGGAAGCTGCCCTCTGGGTGAATGCCAAGAACGGATACGGCGGGTACACAGGCGAGAAGCGCTTCCGTGCCTACTTCTTCAATGACGTCCTCCGCTGCGTCATGGAACGTATCGGCGACTACTGGATTCCGTGGAGCATGAAGCGGGGGGGGCGAGGACCAAGCCCAGGGACTGCTAGGCGTAGGCGATCTCCGGGGTGATAGAGGACGGAGTTGGTCTCGCTTCAGTGCCATCCCACCGAGGAATCGGGGGGCGAGATCCCCCCGAGCGCAGTCAATAATCGGCGCAAGCCCTTTCATACCAACGCGAGAAGGCGTGGGGGTCCTAGTAGGGCTCTACTACTACCGCTTGCGCTATCACGACCCCCAGGCGGGTCGGTCGAGAGAGCACTTGGCGCGCCGCTGTGGTAGCGGATGAGTCTTCCTCCCCGTGGCCAAGCCAGCCTCACTTGACTGGCACCAGGTCCCCTGCCAACATTGAGTGTGTCCCTTCGCTACCTAGTTCTCCTTCTCTCCTTCCTAACGAGTGGGTGTATTCCGGCCGCCGTTGCTGTCTTGCAGGCGGGCGACAGTGGGAGTAGCGGCGGCGGAGGGGGTCCCAGCCCCGCTACGCAGCCCCAATTCTCCTCGCCAGACGATCAGTTCGTCGGCTTGTCCACGCCCGCGAACCTGCGGGCCTCCACCGAGAGGTTCCAGGTCCTTCTCGGCTGGGTCGACGTGGGGTTCTTCGCGACGAACTTCCGGGTCGAACGCTTCGACCCTCAGAACCCTCAGCGCGGCTGGGAGTTGATCGCCACGACCCACTCCACGTTCAGCGGTGACGCCCGGGTGGTGGGAGGCCAGACCTACACCTACCGCGTCATCGCGCTGCGTGACGGGCAGGTCTCGTCACCGAGCGCGTCCGTCTCGATCACGATCCCCATCCGTCCTCCCCCCCAGTTCCACGCCTTCCTCCGCCCCACTGGGTTGAGCGGCGCGTTCACCTCCACCCACCGCGTCGACCTCTCCTGGACCGACCCCGGCTTGGACGTTGGCTTTCTCGTCGAGCGACGGATCGAGTTTCAGCCTTGGGTTCAGATCGCGACGACGGCGACGAACCAGTCGTCCTACAGCGACGTCGCTGCACTAGACGGAGTGAGCCTCTCCTACCGCGTGACCACCCTCGGCACCCTCAGCAACTCCCAGCCTTCGTCCGAACTCAGCCTAGCCTCTTCCCTCGCGCAGATCACCTCCCTCACGGCGACTGCGCTCGGCCCCGATCAGTTGAGGCTCACCTGGGCGGACCCCTCGCTCAGCGAGGACACGTTCCTTGTGCAGCGTCGGCTCCAGCAGGTCTCGCTTCCGGGCGGGATCCTGCCTGCGCGCTACTCAACGACGGGGAACCACTACGCCTACGTGCCTGGCCTGATCGATCGTCCGGCGGCGAAGGACGCTGCGAACTCCCTCACCTTCCTGGGAGCCAAGGGTCACCTCGCAACGCTTACGTCACTAGGGGAGAACTTTTTCGTCATGGCTCTACCCGCCGCGCAGCGGGGCTGGATCGCTGGGAACGACGGCGCAGACCCAGGCACGTGGCGCTATTTCATGGGGGCTGAAGCAGGCCAGACCTTTTGGACCGGCGGGCTCGGGGGCTCGGTGGGGTCTACGGGGTATTATGCCAACTGGGCGCCCGGCGAGCCGAACGGTGGCTTCCAGCACTACTGGGTTCACACGGAGTTGGACGGCACGTGGAACGATCGCGACTCGCCCCACGCGGGCCTGGTGCAAGGGTATTTCGTGGAGTTCCCGACCCAGTCCATCACTGGCTCGGACTGGGCGACGGTGGGGAATCTTCCTGCCAACTCGACGAGTCTGACCGACGCGGTGGCGCCAGGAACCGCTTACGACTATCTGGTCTTGGTCCTCAAGAGCGGATCTGGGGCGCCTGTCCCGAATCTGGTCTGGCTCGCGTCGACGCCAGACCACCCGAGCCCGACCTCGCCCATGACCACTTCGGTGGGCTCCAGCCAGGTCAGCCTCTCCTGGACCGACGCAGGCGCTGAGACTTCCTACCTCGTCCAACGGCGACTTCGCTGGGATCCGCTCCCGGGTGGGGGCTTCCCGAGTCGAAACCCCTCGAATGGGAACCACTACGCCCTCGTCGCGGCGAGCGGGATCTCTCCCACGGGCGCGAGGGCTGCTGCGGCGGGCTTGAGCTTCCTCGCCCAACCCGGGCACCTGGCGAATCTGACCAGCCAAGCGGAGACGGACTTCGTCGTCTTCAACCTCTACCAGTTCAGGGGCTGGCTCGGCGGCACCTACCGGACAGCGGATTCGACCTGGCGCTTCGACGACGGACCCGAGGCCGGGACAACCTTCTGGGTGGGGGGACTTGGTGGTTCGCTGGGAGCGACTGGCTATGCGCCGTGGAATCCAAACGAGCCAAACGGTCCATACACCTCAGCGAGCGCCGTTCACATGGACAACCCCTTCGGCCTCTGGAACGACCGAAGCGCCGCCTCGTCCTTCGTCCCTGGCTACCTCGCAGAGTTTGAGACGAGCGCGATTACGAGCGGATTCGACTTCAGCACCGTAGCTACGCTCCCCGCAGACTCGACGTCCCACATGGACACGACGGTTGCTGCGTCTACGGCCTATGAGTATCGCGTGATCGCGGTCTACTCGAGCGGGAACAGCCCACCGAGCAACGTCGTCCAGGCCACGACGCCGTGACGGGTCAGACGTAGTGCGACGGCTGTCAGGATAGGCACCACGGGGGTTTAGCTCCATAACACGAGCGAAGCGTTCGCCGCGAAGACACTCGAGTTCCTCGCGCGAGACTTCCTCGTTGGCTACACTTGAGTTCTCGTGAAGTCCGCACTTCCCATTCTCCTCTTGGTGCTTGCCGGTTGCAGCCTCGCTCCGCCACCGCTGATCGAAGAGGATGCTGCTTTCATCCGGATCTCGAGCCAGCGCCCGCTAGGGCTTCGAATTGCTGTGGCTCCGATTGGTGACGCGAGCGCTGGCGATCTCCCAGTTTGGCCCCTGATGGAATCGATCGCGCGCGTGTCGAGCGACGACCGCGCCTGGGAACCACGCGAGTATGCAATCGACCAGCTACCCCTGGACGCCAAGAAGGTGCAGCGCCGGCTTGCGACGGTCGCCGGCTTGGCGCTCGGAAGTCAGGTCGCCCTTCTGGGGGGGGAGACCGCCGCAGACCCGGTCTCAGCAGCGGAGGCAAGCAACGCTGAGGTTCTCCTCAAACTCGACCTCCTCCAGAGTCGTGTCTCCTGGGTCGGTAGAGACGGTCTTTGGTGGTGGGCGGACCTGTTCTTGTTCTGGGGGCTCGGCGTCTGGCCGGTCGTTTTTGTCCCTGACGAAGTCTACGAATACGAGCTACGAGCTCGGCTTCAAGCGATTGAGGTTCGCAGCGGTCGCTCAGTCCATACTGAGGAGTTCTCCGTCTCCTACCGTCGGTCTCTCAATCACGCCCAGCGAGGCTGGAGTGTGGGTGGGCTGCTCTGGCTGCACCCCTACACCCTCAGTGAGGAGGACCTAGCCTTCGTGGGCCAGGCCCTCTGGCCTCAGGTCGCCAACTTGCTTGAGCGTCACGTAGCGACGACCCTCGTGGAGGAGGTCCACCCGAAACTCAAGACGCTCCTACCTCAGATTCAAGACGGCTCGCTTGGGCCACGGCTCAGGGCACTCGTCGTCGGCCTCAACGATTCGGCCAGCGGCGAGCAAGTTCGCCTCGACGGCGCCGAGCGCGACGCCGAGAGCGTCGCCGAACACCTCCGCGCGTGCGGCGTGAACCCTACCCTCTTGAGCGGGCGAGCAGCCTCCCGGGAGGGAATCACCGAGGCGCTTCGGGAGTTGGCCGGCCACCTTCGGGGTCGAGACCGGCTCCTGGTCTACTTCGCAGGCTTCGGGACCACTGACTCTGAGGGGAAGCCTGCGCTCGTCACTGCGGACGGGCCCTTGCCCCTCCGTGAACTCAGCGATGGCCTGGCCAGGTGGATCCCACCCGAGACTCGAGTCGACCTCGTGATCGACGCGTCCTTCGGTGCGCTGGCGGGTGGACGAACACTCCCTGGCGGCACGAAGTTGGCGAGGTCCAGCTTGGGTGTCTTGGTGAAGGGACGCCCTTGGAGGCTGATCTGCGCCGCAAGGCCCGAGGAGACTGCGATCGAGGGGGGGGCACCAGGCCAAGGGCTCTTCACTAAGTGGCTCGTGACCCTCGCCAAGGGTACCGGAGACGCCAATGGGGACGGCACTGTGAGCCTCCGGGAGGCCTGGGAGTTCCTCTCGCGGTGGCTGACTCCAGAGGCCCGCGAAGCAGGTGCGGAGCAGCGACCATGCATTTGGGGCGGAGACTACGACCTCCCCTTCTTCCCGATCCCCTCTGTGCTGAGACCGCGTCTTCGGGGCGAGGACATGGCCCGCAGCAGGTCACGATCGGGGTCGGCCCTAGGCGACCGCGACCAAGGCTCCAGCGCTGATCAAGAGCGCGAAGGATCGGCCAGCATCGAGGCGGGTCTCCCCCCCTCCGAGCCTGATTCGGCTCAAGAGCCAAAGTTTCCCAGTCGAGCTGAGGCCCTCAGAAATCAACGGCGCTGGCGGGCGCGCTAGCCAAGGCCGAGCAGGGACCGACGCCGACCGTGGGCCACCAGTCCGCAGCAATCTGGCGAGCTCGTCCACGGTCGGCTCTTGCCCGGGCCCAACAGCGCCGCTGAGCAGGACGAGGGTCAAGGCCAATAGCAGAGGGAAACGCACGCCGCAGTCGCGCGTTCGCGAAGATCGGAATCGGCCTCAAGCCGGCGCTGATATTCGCTCAGGGCCGAGGGGTTGAAGCGCAGGCCGCCAGTGCGGGTGCCTTCCGCCGCGAGTTGGGAGACCACGTCTCGATACGAGAGGCCGGCTTGCCGGAGCTCGTAGACCAGTCCGTTGCCTGTCGATCAGTTCAGGTTGACGTCGAACTTGGTGGTCGGGCTGAAGGTGATGTCGAAATCACGGCCCGTGTCGAGCCAGTAGATGATGCTACCGATCACGTCGACAACGTTCTTGTGGTTCTCAGCGGTGGGGAGCCAAGGACTGACGGAGACGCGCCGCTCTTGACCCTGGTCTTCCTCCGGCGTCCAGTCGTTGAGGCCAACCGTGAAGTCCTTGCCCTCCTCGAACCAAGAGATCAAGTCGCGGATCGCGTCGATCGCCTTAAACTTGTTCTTGAGCAAGGTCGTCAACTCCTCGCCCGACTTGGGGCGCTTTATGAAGTAGACCTTCTTGTAGACGTCGGGTGCTGGGGCGCTGGGGTCGTCCATGTTTCGCCTCCCTGATCCCTATTTCGGCCCTCCGTCGGCGGGTCTTGAGCCCTTTGGCATGATCGCCGCCTAGGCCGCAGCCTAGAGCCGGACGCGTGTATTTTTCCAGAGCCGTCGTCCCGGGGGGACTATAGGGTCTGAGCGTGAAGATGGGTTGACCACCGACTCCCCCTCCGCAACCATCCCTGTTGGTGCAGTCGGGGCTGCCCAAGGTTGAGTGGAGGTTCTGTGGAAGGAACGCGCTGGAGGCGTCTCGGTTGGCTGACGGTCTTGCTGATCCTCGGAGTGATCGGAGGGGACGAAGGGAGGAGGGAACACCGGCAACGCATCACGGGCCCTCGCTATCAGTCGTCGGCGATCGGCACATTGAAGGCGATCGCAGATGCTCAGACCTTGTTTCGGGAAGGGGACCGCGACGAAAACGGAACCCTGGACTACGCGCCCTCCCTCGAAGTCCTCGCCAGATACGACCTGATCCGCCCGGAATTGGCGGACGGGCTGGACGGTGGCTACCGATTCGAGGTTCAGCGGAGCCCGACGAGTCCAGAGTTCGTGTGGTTCGCGACTGGATCCCCCGACACCCCCCCGGGGAGAGGTTATGTCGGCCTCAACATGGCCGGGCTGACCTTCTTCAACAGGAACGGGCCTGTGACTTTCGACGCAGACGGATCGAGCCAGGACCCCGTCCTCTGAAGCGAAGACCCCCGAGGCGCTAGTTCAGCGCCTCACACGACTCGTTAGCGACTCGCCCAAGAAATACAGCACAATCGCCGCGTGAGTCCCCCTCCCACAGCGGCCCTTGAACGGACTCGCTCGCCTTTGCCCCGTGGCCTCTTATGGGCGCTTCGCTGGGTCGATCGCGGCTTGCTCCTCCTCGTGGCGCTCGGCGCCGGCCTGGCCTGCGGTGCGCGGGACTTGGCTGCGCCCTTTCCCTCTGTCCTCTTCTACGCGACCCCCCTTCCGATCCTCTGCCTGGGCGCGCTCGCCGGCGCTGGGTTGGCTCGGCTTCGTGGCAAGCGGCGTCGAGCCCTCGCCTGGGCGGCTCTGTTCGGGATCTTGGCCGTGGGCACGCTCGGGGCAGACTGGTTCCCAGAGCGAGCACCGGTCTCGGTCGTTGACCCGATTCGAGTCGTGAGCTGGAACCTTCACGAAGGAGACGCTGGGCAAGCGGCGATCCAGGCCGGGCTCGAGGAGCTGGACGCCGACTTGGTGTGCCTGGCCGAAGTCGGGCACACCCGGGACCGTGACCGCGGGTTCCTCCGCGAGCTCGATGCCCACCTCCGCGCGCGCGGCTACGTGACGCGGACCTGGCCCGGGGCTCGGCTGATCGTCGCCCTGCGCGCGGCGGATGGGACTTTGGGACGGCTGCGACTGAGCAAGGCCTCGGGCGTGGCCCTCCTCCTCCAAGTCGAGGCCACCTGGCGGGGCCGGCCGCTGCGGATCGCATTGACCGACTTCCGCAGCCGGCCCACCCTCGATCGCAGCCCAGGCACGGCCCGTGTCCTCGAGGCGCTCGAGAGCGGCGCGACGCCTTGGATTTGTGCGGGCGACTTCAACACCCCTCGCGCCTCGCGCTGCCTCGACCCCTGGAGGGCGGCGGGCGCCAGCCATGCCTTCGAAGCAGCAGGAAGCGGTTATGCCCCGACCTGGCCGGCGCCTGCTCCCGTGCTCGCGTTGGATCACGTCTGGTCCAAAGGACTGCTGACTTCAAGCGCGGCTGCTCCCCTGCGCGCTGAGTCGGATCACTGCCCGCTGATCGCGGTCCTGGGCTGGCCACCCCGTAGGTAGGGGTCCCATTGACACCCGCTGGCGTGCCATCCATGATCCGCAGCCCACCGAGGGAGGACCCGTGGCAACTGCGGCAAACGCGCGCGTCAACGTGCTCAAGGGCCTGGATGAGGACGAGATTTCGCGCCTCGAGGCCGTGTGCGATGTCATGACCCTGAGCGCTGGCGAGACCGTGTTCTCTGAGGGTGACGAGGGCGACGACCTCTACATTCTGCGTTCAGGAAGCGTGCGGATCAGCAAGGCGGTCAGCCTGACGGTGGATCGGACTCTGGCAACACTGGGAACGGGGGGAGTGTTCGGCGAGCTGGCCATGGTCGGCGAAGGAACGCGCAGCGCTACAGCGGCCGCGGTCGAGCAGAGTCGAGTCTTGATCCTCTCCCGCGAGGGCTTCGAATCCCTCGTGGAGAACGAAGCCGTGTTGGGCCTCAAGGTCATGGGCCGCTTCGCGGCGGCGTTGGCCGATCGGCTCCGCCTCACGACTCAGCTCTTGACCGAGACCGTCAGCTGGGGCCTCGAGGTCAGCGGCGCGGCGCGGCTCGACCTTCAGCA
>JAESQQ010000691.1 GCA_016765095.1 Planctomycetota bacterium
CCGGGCTTGGTATCGCCAGGCTCACCGGGCTTGGTATCGCCAGGCTCACCGGGCTTGGTATCGCCAGGCTCACCGGGCTTGGTATCGCCGGGCTCACCGGGCTTGGTGTCGTCAGGCTCACCGGGCTCACCGGGCTCACCGGGCTCACCGGGCTCGGTGTCGCCGGGCTTGGTGTCACCGGGCTTGGTATCGCCAGGCTCACCGGGCTTGGTGTCGCCGGGCTCAGCGGGCTTGGCATCGCCACGCTCACCGGGCTCACCGGGCTTGGCGTCGTCAGCCTCGCCGGCAGCGCCGCTCCCCGGCACCGTGCCGCCTTCGCTGAGGTGAGAGCGGAGGTCCGTCAGCGTGTCGAGCGCGCTGTCTATCACGCGTTGGTCTTGCTCGTCCCACGAGGCGGGTGGGAGCTTTCTCGCAGTTCGACGGAGCGCCTCGCCTCCCGCCGCTCGGCCGGCTGCCGAGGACTGGGCGAGTCCGCGCGCGGCCTCCTCCAGGGACGCCTTGAGGGCGGGATCGACGCTCCGCTTGGCGAGGCGCTCGAGAGCAATTCGGGCGCGATCAGCTTCTTCGGGGGTGAGGGTGCCTCCCGCGAGGACTCGCCGCAGGGCGGGGTCGCGAGCGAAGGCTTCGGCCAGGACTCCGCGCGCGGCGATCCGCTCTCGCTCGGCTTGAAGGGCAGCCTCGACTTCGCCGAGCTCGGTCAACGCCTCGAGTCGGTCCAAGCGTCCCTGCGCGACTCGAGTGGAGAACTTCGCCAAGTCGCGCGAAGCCTGCTCGAGCGCCAAGGAGCCGCGCTCCTCCTTAGCGCGTCGGAGACGGGAGCCGAGCCGCCGGGCGGCGCGGAGGTCGTCGTCGGTCATGGCAGCTTGGGGCTGCTCCTCAGCTTGAGAGGCCAGCTGAAGGGGAGGAGCGAGGACCACGAGGACCGTGATCAGGAGCCCGAAGGTCAGCCAGCCAGAGGCCGCCTGAGGGAGCCGGAGCGGGACCGCTCGAGAGACCGCCTCTCCTGCCGTCCGGTCGAGGGTCTCGGCGGCTTCCCCTCGGAGCTCCAAGGCCCAGGTGCTGGGGGTCTGCTCGAGCTCGAGGAGCGTCCGGAACAAGGCGCCGCTCGCGCAGCCTTGGTCGAGCGCGGCCGCCGCCACGAGTTGAGACGGCACCTTGTGAGCGAGCCAGAGCGCCCCAACCAGAGCTCCCGCGGCGGGGCAAGCGAGGGGAACGAACAGTTCGAGCGGCAGGAGGCCGATCAAGCGGAGCGCGGCGAGGAGGAGGCCCGGCGCGAGGCCGGCCAGGGCTCCCCACGTGGCCCCGCGGAGGGCTCGGGCGAGCTGGATCCGTCGCTGGACCTTGCTGAGTTGGGTGCGCGTCTCCGCGGCGACGTCTCTCGCCAAATCGACCTCCGCGAGCCCCGGCGGCGCGCTTTGATACCCACCGTAGCCTCTTGCGTTGTTTCTTGCCCCCCGAGAACTGGCAAATTCGGGGTCCCTCCGTCAGAGTCGAGGGCCGACGGAGCACCACACAGGGGGCGACCTGTTGGACGCCTCTCACCGTCAGGCTGCGACCCTCTTCGCCATGGGGCGAGTTCCCGAGCGAGCGCTTCGTTGGGGCCTCGAGCGCGTCACGCCCGAGCGCGACTTGTGCGGCGTGCTGGAGGAGGCCGGCTGGCTCGAGCCGAGCCTCGTGAGCGGGATCCGCGCGGCGGCGATCCAAACCCACGCCTCTACGAAAGCCGAGCGGCCTGACACCGAGCCCCTCGGCCTAGAGGAGCTACCTCCCCAAGGACCGCCGCCTGTGTTCGTGGCCGAGCCAGACGAGAGCGCCTGGCCGACCGACGGCGGCGCGAGCGAAGAGGCCGAGGCCGAGACCGGGGTCGGAGCCCTCGGCCCCTACCGAGTGATCCGCAAACTCGGTCAAGGCGGAATGGGGGTCGTGTTCTTAGCGGAACACGTCGTCTTGCGACGTGAGGTCGCGGTCAAGGTCATTCGACTTCGGCCCGGTGCCGACCTCGAGCGCGCGCTGCGGCGGTTCGAGATCGAGGCCCGGGCCATGGCGCGACTCGAGCACGAGAATATTCTCAAGGTGCTCGATATTCGGGTGGAGGGGGAGCGGGCATACATGGTCATGGCCCTCGCCCGAGGCGGATCCCTCGCAGATCGGATCCAAACCACGCTCGCCTCCCCCCCCGGCGAGTCGAACGCGCTCCCGATTCGTGAGGTCGTGGGCTGGATCGAAGGTGTGGCTCGCGCGCTTCACCACGCTCACACCCACTCGATCGTGCACCGCGACGTCAAACCGGACAATATCTTGTTCGACAGCGAAGGGCGTCCACTGTTGACGGATTTTGGTCTCGCGAAGGCCCTCGACGAGGACAACGCTGGGCTGAGCACTCCGGGCGCTATGATCGGGACGCTGCTCTACATGGCACCCGAGCAGATCGTGGGGCGCCAGATCGTCGACGCTCGGGCCGACGTCTACGCGCTGGGCGTGACCTTCTACGAGACGCTGACGGGGAGTCCTCCCTTTCTGGCCGTAACCCACCAGGAGCTGATCGACCACGTCTTGACCCGGCGCGCGCCGAGCCCACGGCGCCGGCGCCCCGCGGTCCCGAAGGACGTCGAGACCATGGTCGCCCGCTCGTTGGCTAAGGATCGGGAGGACCGCTACCAGACCGCGCTCGCGCTGGCGGAGGACTGCCGGCGCTTCCTCGAGCAGCGCCCGATCCTGGCGCGCCCGGTCTCCGTCCCCGAGCGCGTCCGGCTCTGGGTTCGTCGCAACCCGCTGTTGGCGATCGGGCTCGTGGTCGCGCTCGTGTTCCTGGCCGTGACTCCCTTCCTCTACGACCTCGCTCAGCAGCGGGACCAGACTCGGGAGGCGCTGAAAATGGCCGAGGCGGTCAAGGCCGTCAACGAGCAGCTCGAGCGCGAGCGGGCCAAAGCCCTCAAAGCCGAGGTCGCCGCAGTCGCCGCGCGACGTCGGGCCCAGAGCAGCCTCGCCCGAGGAACCTACCTCCAAGCGACCTTGGAGGCTCAGGCCGGCCGTCGTCAACGCGCCAGCGCGCTCTTCGGACAAGCCGCGGACCAGCTGAGAGCCCTCGGAGCGTCCCCCTTCCCAGCGGAGGTCGGGCGCTGGAATCTCTGGCGACGAGCTCCCCAGGCCCTGCTCCCCTTTCCCGGGCCGGACACGGTGAGTCTGTTCGCGATCCGCGGCGATCGGGTTTGGCTGAGCCGCGGCGGCACCCTGGAGGTCTGGGACGCGACTCGGGCCGTGCTCCTCGAGCGACTCACGATCCCCGAGGGGACCCTCTCAGAGATCACACTCTCGTCCGACGGGAGGAGCGCGATCGGCGGTGGGTCTCGGGGGATCGTCTGGCACTGGACGCTGGGGGCCTCTGTTCCCCGCGTGCTGGCCGAGTGCGGCACGGGGATCAACGCCTTGGCTTGGCGCAACAACGGCGACTTCGCGCTCAGCGCGGACTCCAATCGGGTCGTCCGTCTGCACGACGTGGCGAAGGGCAAGCATCTCTTGATCCCCATGGCCCGTAAGGTCCATGCGCTCTGCTTCGTGCCGAACACGACTCGGTTCCTGGTCGGGTTTCGGGACGAGGTCGAGATCTGGGAGGGGGAGGGGGCGATCCGGCTCGGCTCGCTGCCCGTCCCCGGTCGACACCTAGCGGGATACTCCAAGCTGGCTCTCGCAGGCGCGCCTGGCGTGGTGCACCTGATCGACCCCCTCAGCAACCGGATCGTGCACCGGTTCGAGATCGACTCTCGCCCGCTGCGGGCCTTGGCCTTTGGGCGCGCTGGGGGATTGGTCGTGGACGCACACGGCGTACTCCACCGGCTCAACACCTTGGATCGGCGTGTGTCCCAGCGCTGGGAGTTGGTCGGAGATCGGCTCTCGCTGGCCGCGTTCGACGCCCAAACAGAGCGCGTTCTAGCGCTCGAGCCGACCGACACGACGCCGGGCGCGGAGCGCCGGTTTCCAAGCCCTCGCCTCTGGCGGTTGGCGGAGGGGCGCCACCAGCGCACGTGGCGCGCTCCGATACGTCCCCGAACGACTTTATGCAGGGCTGCCAACGGGCTCGTGGTCAGCGGCTGCGCCGACGGCTTGATCGAGGTTTGGGACCCAAACCTCGAGTTGCGCGTCGCCTCCTGGCGGCAGAGGGCCCCCGTGACGGCCCTCGCGGCTTCGGGGGAGAGGATCGTGAGCGGCGGAATGGACGGGTTGGTGCGGGTCTGGGAGTTCGGGGAGCGGCGGCCTCTGTTCACCCTTGGGCCGCACGCCGGGCCCATTCGCGCGCTGGCCTTCTCCCCGGGAGGTCAGCGGCTCCTGGTCGGCGGAGAGGGAATGCCGCGCCGGGCGCTCGACCTCCCCGCAGACGATCCCGCCCGCTCGGTTCTGGAGGGCTATCCGATCGGTGCTCAGGAGCGCGTGACCCTGCACCCAGACGGGCGACTCCGGATCGAGGGCAGCTCACCGGCTCGACTGAAGGCGGTTCCCATCCGGCTTTGGGATCTCTCCAGCCGCACAGCGATCGGGTCCTGGTCGACGGGGAGGGTCACGGCCCTCGACTGGTCCGCAGAGACTCCCGTCAGCGGGGGCCAGGCGGGTCGGCTTCAAGCCTGGGACCTCGCGACGGGGACGCCCTCTTGGCAGACGGCGACGCCGGCCAGCTTCGAGGGGATCGTGCCGGCGGGCATGGCGGTCCTGAGGACCGCGAGCGGCTGGATCCTGGCAGCAGGCCCCGTCCCTTGGGTCGTTCCTCTCGAGGGGGGCCCCGCGCGGCGACTCGGGCTCGGCGAGGGATTGGCCGAGGCGATCGCGCTCGCAGCCGGAGCCAGCGAGAATTTCGTCTGGAGCGGACACAGTGACGGGAAGCTGGTCCTCTGGAACACGGCCAGCGGAGAGCGCCTGACGGTGATTGAGGCGCACGACGGGCCCCTCTGGGCGCTGCTCGCGCTCCCCGAAGGGCGACTCTTGAGCGCGGGGGAAGACGGACGAATTCGCCTCTGGGACTTCACCCAGGACGAGGTTCGGGTCGAGGTCGAGCGAGAGCTCGCGGTCGAGGTCACCCGTCGGAGTCGGGGAGGCGGCGCGGCGCCCTGGCCGAGCGTCTTGGTCCGTCAGCTAGCGTCCGCGAGCGGTGCCTGGGACTTGGCCGAGGAGGAGATTCAGCGCGACGGCAGCCCCTTGGACCGCCAGGCCTTGGCGCGCGCGCGCCGGATCTGGCCCGCGCTCGAGGCGCTCCTCGTCCGGGCTCCTGGCGTTCGCGGGCGACTGCAGAGCGTGGCCTTCGCAGACGCGACCACGCGAGATCAGGCCGTCGAGGCTGCAGCCCAGCTCCTGGCGCGCGGGCACGCTGATCGCGAGGAGTTCAACGCGATCGTCAAGCGCCTCCGCAAGCTCGCCTCGACGCCCCTCGCTGACGAGCGGCTGCACCTCTACCTCGGCAGCATGGCCGAGTCGACCGGCCGGACCCAGGAGGCCGCGGCCTCCTATCGCGAGGCGCTGACGATCAACCCCGACTTGGCGCCCCGTACGGTGACCCCTGGGTTCTTGCAAGCGCGCGGGAACTTCTACCTCGAGCAGAAGCGGAACGCGGCGGCTTTGGTCGACTTCAGGCGGTTGGGCGAGAGCGAGCACCGGTTGGCGGGGGCCCCGAGCCGTATCTACGCTCACCTTCTCCTCGCCGCGAACGAACCCGCGCGGGCCCTGGCCGCCCTCGGTCAGGACGAAGAGCCCGCGGATCGTCGTTTGCGGTCAAGGATCCTGCTCCAGCTCGGGCGGACGAAGGAGGCCCTCGCGGCGCTCGACACTGAGGACAAGCACGTCAGGACCGTCCTCGCGCGGGCGCGCGTGCTGCGGGCCGTCGACCGCTTGTCGGACGCCGAGCGACTCTTGCGGGCGATCATTGGACTCAACCCCACGATCGACGTCGGGCTCAAGTTTCCGGTCGCGTTTCGTTACTACGAGCGCGACCTCGAGCGCTACGAGCGCAAGCCGAAGTTCGTGGAGAGCTACGCCGCCTTTGGAGACGACGAGCTCGGCGCTCGCGATCTCTTCGTGCGCTATCGAATCACCGCGCGCGAGTCCTTGCAGATCGTGGACCGCGAATACGCCAAGCGGCAGGAGCGGCGCCCGGATCTGGTCGTACTGGAGGCCCGCGTCGAGCTGGCGCGTGTCCTCTGTCGCGCCTCGCGCAAGCAGCCCAAGGACCGCACCAAGCTCAAGCGCCTCGCCGTCGAGCAGCTCCGCCTCGCGATTGACGGCGGTCTGCGGG
Organism: Planctomycetota bacterium; assembly: GCA_016765095.1. GTDB lineage: Bacteria > Planctomycetota > J058 > J058 > J058 > NORP233. The sequence goes on from JAESQQ010000691.1 coordinate 6,275, forward strand.
ACTTTCAGGTGTTCGACACCGACCCCGACCTCTCCACGCTCCGCCGCGGCAAGGACTATCAAGCCCTCCTCAAGCAGATGCGCTAGCCGGATCAGCAGAAGTCCCTTCGCTGTGCACCGGGCGGACCCACCTCAGCACTGCGACGACGAGGGGGTTGGAGGCCGGGTCGCAGCACCCTCTCCTTGAACGCCCTCGCTGACGCGCCGCTCAGGAGTGCTCGCTGTGCCTTGGGGCTGACCAGGGCGCTAGAATGGGTATGGACTGCGAGATTGGCCAGGTCGCGCCGAGTCGTTACGATGGGCTGTGATGGCCCAGTGACGGAATGGTGCAGGATTGACGCGGCGTGACGTTCGTTTTGGTGCGGCAGCCAAGCGGCGTCGGTTCGGCAAGACCGGGTCGGCGAGCTGAGTGGGCGGAGCGCTCCCGAGGCCACGAGCTTCGCGGAGGGCAGGCGGGTCCGATTGGCGGGGTGCTACGCGGCCAGTGTGTACCGGTGGTAGAGGCCGTTGAGCACGGGAGTCACGACGAGCTTGGCGAAGTCGATCGAGGTAGGATCGCGAGCCTTGACGAATTCGCCGCGCCGGACCTGGGCAGGAGAGCGCAGGTCGAGTCCTTCGCCTTGGTGGGAGCGCTGGTGGTAGTAGGGGACGTAGGCTCGGAGCAACTCGCGGACGTGCTCTTCGCTTCGCGGGACAGCGCGATCGAAAAGCTCTCGCCGAAAGGTCCCGACCTGGCGTTCCGCGTAGCAATTTGCGACCGGTGTTCGCGGCGGCGTGAGGAGAATCTCGCCGCCCTCGCTCTC
>JAESQQ010000692.1 GCA_016765095.1 Planctomycetota bacterium
CTGGCGCCGAGCGAGTAAATGTCGGCTCGGTGGTCGACGTTGCGGGCGTTGTTGACTTGCTCGGGGGGCATGTAGCAGGGCGTGCCGACGCCTTCGCCGTCCCGTGTGCCGGCCGAGATGCCGATTCGCTTGGCGAGGCCGAAGTCGGTCAGCTTTGCGATTCCCGTGTCGGCTCGATAGAGGATGTTGGCCGGCTTGACGTCGCGGTGCACGATGTTCTCGCGCCCGGCGTAATCGAGGGCCTTGCACATTTGGAGCGCGATCGAGATCGCGACCGGGACCGAGGGAGCGCCGCGCTCCTCGATGATGCTCTGAAGATCGACTGCCTCGAAGTATTCCATCACGATGTAGTAGCCGTGGGGGAAGGGGCTGGCGTCATAGACCTTGACCACGTGGGGGTGGTCGAGCTTGGAGATGGTGGCCGCCTCGCGAATGAAGCGCTCCTCCGTGCGCTTGCTGATCTTCTGTTTCCGGCGGAGGACCTTGAGCGCCACGACGCGATCCAAGACGACTTGGCGGGCCAAGAACACGAGCCCGGCGCTGCCCGCGCCGAGCCGCTTGAGGACCTCGAAGCCGTGCAACTCTTTGCTGTCGAAGCTCATCACGACCGCGCAGTCGGGGCAGAGGTAGTCGCCGCCTTTCTCGGGGACGTCGCCGTCGGCGAAAGTCGCGAGCGTGATCTCGCGCCCGCAGGCCACGCAGGGCTTGAGCTGGTCGAGGAAGGACATCGTCTCTTCGGCGTCGTCCTCGAGGTCGGAGAGGTTGTGGACGTAGGTCACGTCCCAACTCTGCTCACCGGCGAGGACGCGGTCGTATTCCTCGAGCGCTTGTTCCCGGGTCTTCTTGCCGTTGACGAAGGTCCCGTTTCGACTGTGGAGGTCGCGGACCACGGCTCGCGGTCCGGTGTAGTCGATCTCGAAGTGGACTCGGCTGAGGTGAGTGTCCCGGACCTTGCGGCCCGACTTCGACGAGCGACCGATCGTCAACCGCGTCCCTTTGGGGATCGCGATCGTCTCCCCCTCTTCGGGTCCGCGAATGAAGAACAGAATGCAATACACCCCACCACGATCGCCCGGCCGGGGCCGGGACTCAAGGGCAGTCGTGCCGATCCATCCGATCCGGGCTTCCGAGTGGGTCGCTCAGGTCGCCAGCGCGCTGACTTGGACGCCTGCGTCCTCGACGAGCAGGCCGGCCCCAGAGGGGGCGCGGACGGCCGCGAGGGCTTCCTCTAGAGAGGCGTGCTGGGCGATCCCGGTTCCAGCGAGCGCGTCGGGGTCCAGGCGGGGGGCCGCGACGTGGATTCGGGCCCCGCGCGCCTCGAGGGCTCTCAGGCGGACCGCTTTGTGATCTCCGAGGACGTATCCGGCGCGCTCGACCTCTGCCCTCGCGGCGTCGTGATCGGGAGCCGCTCGGAGCAGGGTCAGGAATCGGTCCGGACCGACGTGGGACAGCTCTTCGGACCACACGATGATGTCGCCGCCCCGGGCCAGGATCGCCTCGTGGTTCTTGAGCGCCTTGTCGGCTTGGTAGAGGGACTCGCCGAGCGGTCCGTGGGGATGGACCACGAGCACTTGGACCGGTTCTTGGCGAAGGGCGACGAAGCGGCGCTCGGCGACGCGCAGGGCGCGCTGGAGTGCGCCCCGCCAGGTGCCAACGCCGACGGCCAGGGCTCTCCCTTGGCCGTCGAGGACGTGGTCGACGGCAAGCAAGCGGCGCGTCGACTCGAGGCCTTCGAGGAGCCGCTCGAGGTCCTCGAAGACAGGGTTTCCTTTGAGGGCCAGGGGGCAGGCGTCGCTGGAGAGGGCGTGCCTATGGTTGTGGCTGATCGTGGCGCGCGACGCGACGCCTATCGTGGCCGTCTTGTGAGCTCCAGCCCAGCCCGCGAAGTAGTGCGGCTCGACGGAGCCGAAGGCCAGCACGAGGTCGGCCTCGAGGAGGCGCTTGTCGAGGTGTCCCGGACCACAGGGACCGTGGGCGTCCTCGTCGTCTGCTTGGTGAAGCTCGCAGGGGAGGCCGCCGAGCCGGTCGCGCATTCGGGCCAAGTCCTCGCTGTGAGTTCCCGTCGCGATCAGGATCGGACGCCCGCGAGCGTGCTCCCAGAGGTCAGCCAGGACTGCGGCGAGGTCTGTGAGCGGGACTCGGGCAGAGTCGTTGACGACGATTTGAGGGCGCTCCGCGCGCCGCATTGCGCGCCGGAGAGGCGCCAGCGGGACGCCTGGAGGCTTGAGGGGGCGCGAGTTGGTGGGGGCGGTCAGCTCCCAGAGGAGCCCCTGCTGGGCGGCTCGACAGCGATCTAGGGTGGGGGTGCTCACCCCGCGATTCTCCCCTCCCATCCGACGTCGGCCCAACCTCGTCTTGTCAGCATCCCGAGCCAGGTCTAGAATTCTGCAACCCCTTGTCTAATCAGGGGCTAGATCTTCCCTTCTCCCCGTCAAAGCAGAGCCCAGTGGTCGTCCTCGAATGCCCCGCCTGATCATGATCGAGGGGCCCCTCCAAGGGGACAGCTACCCCTTGGGCGGGTCCAACTTCCTGGGCTACCGCCAGGGGAAGTTGGCGTTCAGCCACCACCAGGACGTGGGTGAGCTTTGCTGCTCGGTGCACGGCGCTGGCCAGCGCTACGAGATTCGCAATCACGGCCCGGCCAACCGAGTTCTGATCAACGGCGAGGGTGTGCGTCAGAGCTGGCTCCACCACGGAGACCTGATCTACATAGACAACTCCCTCATGATCTTCGACTGCGACGACGCGTTTGCGTCCGACGCGAATCAGGAGGGAATCGGGCCCGCGGGCTTTGGCGTGGCCGGCCCCGCGATGGGTCAGCCGATCCCGGGTGCCTATGGCCCTCAAACGGGTGTCTACAGCAGGCCGTCGGCCGACAAGGAGAAGTCGTATCGGCTGGGTGGGATCGAGGCCGGAGACGACTCGGACATGATGCTCGGGACGGTCTCGATCAAGGGGCAGGAGAAGGACGTTGGTCAGGAGAGCATAAAGACGCGTCAGAAGGCCTACACCGATCACGACGCCGTCCTCAAGGGCATGAAGGATCAGCGGCGGATCGAGGCGCTCTACAAGTGCTCCGCCAAGATCTCGATGATCCTCGACCTCGAGCAGCTCCTCGACGAGCTGCTCGACTTGATGTTCGAGCACCTGCCCGCCGACCGGGGCTCGATCCTCCTGTTCGACACGAATCAGCGTCGACTAAGGACAATGGCGAGCCGCGCGCGAGGCAAGAAGGGCTCGACCAAGGTCAAGGTTCGGATCAGCAAGACGATCGTGAAGGAGGTCCTCCGGACCCGTGAGTCGCTGCTGACGGCGGACGCTCAGGGCGACGACCGGATCGATCTCGGGACATCGATCGTTGACGAGGGGATCCGCTCCGCGCTTTGCGTGCCGATCGTGCGTCAGGAGACAATCCTCGGGATCGTGTTCCTCGACACGACGGACGCGGCGCGCCAGTTCGACAAGGGCGACCTCGACCTCCTGACCGCGATCGCTATGCAAGCTGGGATCGCGCTCGAGAACTCGCGGCTGATCAAGGAGCGCGGCGATCGCCAGCGGATCGAGCACGAGCTCAGTCTCGCGACCATGATTCAAAAACAGCTCCTGCCCAAGAAGCTGCCGCGTAGCAACCTGATCGAGGTCTACGGGAAGATGATCCCCGCCAAGGAGATGAGCGGGGACTACTTCGACTTCATGGACTACGAGGGAAACGGGAACTTCCACATCTGCATTGGCGACGTCTCGGGCAAGGGTCTCCCAGCGGGGCTCGTGATGATCATGGCGCGCTGCTACCTCCGCCCACTCAGTCGTGCCCACACCTCCCCGCGCGCCATCCTGGCCGAGGCCAATCGAATGCTCCATGCGGACACCCGCAAGGACATGTTCATGAGCTGTCTCGTCATGCATTGGAGCGATCAGACCGGAAAGTTCGTGTGGTCGGGCGCGGGCCACGAGCACTTGATCGTGTATCGAGCGCGGACCCGACGGACGGAGACGATCAAGGCCGGGGGCTGCGTCTTGGCGGCCGTGCGCGACGCGGACCACGTGTTCACGGACAAAGAGCTCCATCTCGAGCCTGGTGACGCGGTCGTGCTCTACACCGACGGCATCACCGAGGCCATGAACCCTGCCGGCCAGTTCTTCGCCCAGGAGTCGCTCGAACCCGTCCAACGCCTGGTCGAGCTCTACGGCCACCTGAGCGCCAAGGACCTCCTCGAGGCCGTGCTCTGGGAGATAAAGCAGTTCATAGGCAGCGCCGAGCAGGCAGACGACATCACGGTCGTCACGATCAAGCGGCGGGGGTAGGTGAGTTGAACGCCGCCCAGTGGCGCGACATCCGCTGCGGACTGTCCCGATCGCTGGTCGTCTGCGGGGCCTGAGGGCGACGCTTCACGAGAGTCTCCTGCCCTGGGCGCTCGAGGGACAAGACCCTCGGGTCGAGATCAAGCAACGCGCCCCGTCCTTGCCCGAGGAGCCTGGAGGCGGGGTGGGGGCTGATCCCCCAGGGCCCACCCCCGCGGAGCCTGGAGACTCCGAGCCACCCCAAGAGCGAAGCGCTAGCGACTCTTCTTGAGCGCGGCCTTGGCGGCCTTGACCCAGTCCGCAGCGCTGCCCTTGACCGGTCCGAGGCGAGCGAGGACTTTGCCGTCGGTGCCCAAGAACAAGACCTCGGGCAGCGCCTTGACGCGGTGGTCGCGGCGGAGCTGAATGTTCTGGAGCTTGAGCCGCGGGCTCTGTCGCTTCCGGGCTGGGAAGTCGAGCTCCAACAGAATCAGGGCTTCGTCTGCCCAGGACTTGAACGCCTTGCTCGCGTAGATCGCGTGCAGTGCGTTGCTCTTGGCGCCTTGGTCGCTGCAAGTGAAGAGCGCGAGTACGGGGCGCTTGGTTCGACCCGACTCCTCGAGTGCCTTATCGACGTCGACGTACCAGCTGGGGCCGTTGGCTGCGCCCGCGTCCTTCTTTGGCTTGCTTGGTTTGGCGGGGGGCAGCTCGGGAGCAGACCGGCGCTTGGGGCGAACCGGCTGCCCTGGCTTGGGAGGGGGCTTGGCGAGCCCCGTCCTCCGGTCGAAGCGAGCCTTGATCATGGCGTCGACCTCTCGGGTCCACTTCTTGGGGTCGTACTTCTTCTGGAGTCCGACTTTCCCCAGGACGGCGCCTTGGTAATCGATGACCAGCAGGGTCGGGTATCCCGTGATCTTGTAGATCCAAGGCGCAAATGTACTCGAGGCAACGCACCCTGACGCGACGCCCCCGCCCTCGCCGAGGAGGCAACTGCTAAGGGCCCTTGAGGCAGCCCTAGCGGCAGGTGACATCGACTGCGCCCGGGTTCGGACCTTGCTCGATTTGAGGATGAGTGATCCCTTGCCCTTCGGAGCGCCTGGGACCAGGGGCCCCTTGCTCGGACTCACCAGACGCCCTCGATCTCCACCACCGCCGCGCCTTCCGACAGCGCGCCGCCTTCCTGGCCTTCCTCGTGACCGCGCCTCGCCAGAGCGCCCTCATCGAGCGCGACGTCGAGCACCTCGACCTGCGCCGGAGTCGGATCGACTACGGGGAGTCCAACACCAACAAGCGCCGCGGCGCAGGCGCCCTCGACACCGCGACCCTGGCTGAGCTGGCCGATGACGTCGGTCAGCGCTCGAGCGGACCGCTCTTCCCGGGCCCGGCAGGTGATCGCCAGACCGTCGAGCGACTCCTCGATCGCTGGCGAGAGGCCTTCTCGCTCGGCCTCCTCGACGCGCTCTGGCCACGAGACCTCCCCTGGGACCTCGACAAGGCGATCCTGCTCAACTCCGCACTCCTCCAGGGCCGAGTCCGGGTCAGCCGAGGCGGCAACCCTCTCCTCCTGAGGCCGGAGACCCTGGCCGCCCAGGCCGCCCTCGCAGACGAGATCGAGACCCTCGTGGAGCGCTTCAGAGACGACTGGGAGGCCAACATCAAAGGCGTCGACGTCCACGCCTTCCGCAAGACACATCGCACCTGGGCCGTCGCCAAGGGCGTTCCCGGCGTTCTGATCGATCTCCAACTCGGCCACGCCCACGACGAGTCCCCAGAGACCCTCGACGTGATGCGCGCGATCGCTGGCAGCCGGACAGGTCGCCGCCACTACGTCGACCTCGACTCTCCCCTCCTCGACCCGCAGCGATCGGCCGAGGCCGTCCGCGAAGTCCTCGACAAGGCGATCACAGCCCTCGAGGCCAACCCAACGCACCTCCGCGCCCAGCCCTCAGGTCGCCGCGCCGCGAAGTTGCCCTCCTAGAGGCGTCGCGCGAGCGCGGGCTCCCTCGCCAAACAGGAGCGGCGTTCGCCCGCAAGGCCAGACGCCATACGGGTTGCGCGCCCATGGCCGCGAAAATGGCCTTCTTCGGGCCTTCCGCGGCTGGAGGGTCCCCCACACGCAGCGAGGCCGCTCTCGCAAGTCATTGCGAGAGCGGCCCTTCTGGCGATAGCGGCAACTGGACTTGAACCAGTGACCTATGGCTTATGAAGCCATCGCTCTAACCGACTGAGCTATGCCGCCATGGGGGGAATCCTAGCTTTTGGGGCGGGCGCGTCAACTCTCGCTGGCGGGAGGCGGAGTCTCGTTCCTCGGGGCGAGATCCCGGGGGCGGATCGCGCTCAAGACCGGGGTCATGGAGTCCTTGCGGCGGTAGTCGCCCCAGACCTCCACCGCAGCCTCGACCTCGTCCAGGATCACCCGCCGAACCAAGCCTGACAGCGCTCATCGGTTGATCTGATATCCCGCGTGCTGAAACCAACCGATCGCGTCGCTACGAGTGACGCGCCCAGCTGCGTCTGCGATCGCAGCGTCGAGATCCGGGATGGTTCGTGGCTCCCTGCCACGAATGATCCCTTTCAACTTCGACCAGCACTCCTCGATCGGGTTGAAGTCCGGCGAGTAGGGCGGCTGGAAGACCA
>JAESQQ010000693.1 GCA_016765095.1 Planctomycetota bacterium
CCTTCCTCCCTTCCTCCCTTCCTCCCTTCCTCCCTTCCTCCCTTCCTCCCTTCCTCCCTTCCTCCCTTCTTCCCTTCTCCTTGCCCTCGTCACCGAATCCGAGCGCCTCCGCTCTAGCTTCAGACCTCTGCGGCCCTCGGCGAGTCTCTCGCGATCTCAGCGTTGACGAAGCCCACGGTTTCGCACAACCTCCCGTGCCCGTGCTCGAACGCTTGGGGAGTCGCGTGCCTAGACGCCGGGCCACTCACATCCAGAAGGGCTGGCGTCGGGAACTCACCATCCACAATCGCGAACTCCCGTTTAGCATGCGCCCCTCGCTGTCGAATCGGCGGCCAAGGTAGGTGGTGAACCATGCGTGTCGGCATTCCCAAGGAGATCAAGCGCCACGAGTATCGGGTGGCGATGGTGCCTGCAGGCGTCGACGCCATCGTGCGCGCAGGCCACGAGGTCGTCGTCGAGGCCGCAGCCGGAGAGGGCTCTGGAATCCAGGACGAGGAGTTTGTGGCCGCCGGCGCGACGATGCTCGCGTCTGCTGACGAGGTGTTTGAGGCCGCAGACATGATCGTGAAGGTCAAGGAGCCGGTCGGGCTCGAATACACCCGGATCCGTGAGGGCCAGACGGTCTTTACTTACTTTCACTTCGCTGCCGATCGGCCTTTGACCGAGGCCATGATCGACAACGGCTCGACGTGTATCGCCTACGAGACGATCGAGGACCGCCAGGGTCGGCTGCCCTTGCTGACGCCCATGAGCGAGGTCGCGGGTCGAATGGCGATCCAAGAGGGCGCCAAATACCTCGAGATCCCCATGATGGGCCGCGGGATCCTGCTGGGTGGCATTCCCGGCGTCGTGCCAGCTCACGTGGTCGTGCTCGGCGGCGGGGTCGTCGGCGCGAACGCAGCCCGGATTGCCGCAGGGCTCGGGGCCAACGTGTTCATTCTCGACGTCGACCTCGATCGGCTTCGTTACCTCGACGAGATCATGCCCAAGAACGTGACGACGCTCTTCTCGACGGCTTACTCGATTCGTGACCAGGCTCGCCAAGCCGACCTCCTGATCGGCGCCGTGCTGACGACTGGCGCTCGCGCCCCACAGCTCGTCCCCCGCTCGCTCCTGAGCGAAATGAAGAACGGGTCAGTGATCGTGGACGTCGCGATCGATCAAGGCGGCTGCGTCGAGACGGCCAAGCCGACGACTCACGAGGAGCCGACCTATGTCGTGGACGGCGTCGTGCACTACTGCGTGGCCAACATGCCGGGCGCCGTCGGGAGGACCTCGACCTTTGGCCTGACCAACGCGACCCTGCCCTTCGCGGTCAAGCTCGCCAATCAGGGCGTGAGCGCTGTGGCCAAGGCCGACCCTGGCTTCGCGAAGGGGATCAACGTCATGAAGGGCAAGGTGACTTACGCTCCGGTCGCCGAGGCCTTCGAGATGGCCTACACGCCTCTCGATCAAGTCCTCTAACGACGCTAGGTCGGCAGCGTGACGGCACCCGTAATCAGCTCCTTTCGCCAGGTCCCCCGGACCGGCGTGATCTACGTCACCGCGCAAGCGGCGGCGTGCGGTTGGAAGCGAGGCGACCCGGCCTGGTCGAACCTCGGGCAAGGCTCCCCCGAGACAGGCCCGCTGACGGGGGCCCCGCCTCGGGTCGAGACGCTTTCGTTGACCAAGGGCGACTACTCCTACGCCCCGGTTGCTGGGATCGGGGAGTTGCGCGAGGCGGTTGCCCGGCTCTACAACTCGCTCTACCGCAAGGGGAAGAAGAGCCAATACACCGCGGAGAACGTCGCAATCTCAGGGGGCGGCCGGGCGGCGCTGACCCGTGCCGTGGCGGGGTTGGACTCGGTCAACCTGGGTCACTTCTTGCCCGACTACACCGCTTACGAGGAGCTGCTCTCGCTCTTTCGGCGCTTCACGCCGATCCCGATCCTGCTCCGTTCGAGCGAGCAGTATCGTTTTTCGGTCGAGGACCTTCGTCGCGAGATCCTCGGGCGGGGTTTGGGGGCGCTCTTGATCAGCAACCCCATGAATCCGACGGGGACTCACATTCGCGGGGCTGAGCTTGAGGGTTGGGTCGAGGCGGCTCGTGAGCTTGACTGCGCGATGCTGATGGACGAGTTCTACAGCCACTACATATGGGCTGAGGGGAGCACGGGGCCCGAGAGCGCGGCGGCTTACGTCGAGGATGTCGACCACGATCCGGTCGTGATCTTCGACGGCTTGACCAAGAACTGGCGCTACCCGGGCTGGCGCGTGAGTTGGACCGTTGGGCCCCGGCACGTGATCGAGGCTGTCACGAGCGCTGGTTCCTTCCTCGACGGAGGTGGCAACGCGCCTCTCCAGCGCGCAGCGATTCCGCTCCTAGATCCCGAACTGGTCAGAGCCGAGCACGCAGCGATTCGCACCTGCTTCCTGACGAAGCGAGCCCGTGTCCTAGAGATGCTCCCCAAGATCGGTTTGAAGGTCGCCTCAGCGCCTGCGGCGACGTTCTACTGTTGGGCGTCCCTGGAGGATCTCCCGGCCCCCTTCAACGAGGGAATGACCTTCTTCCGCCGCGCGCTGGAGCGCAAAGTGATCGTGGTCCCAGGGGAGTTCTTCGACGTCAATCCGGGCAAGCGCCGCCCCGGCAATCGCGGGACTCGCTTCGACCAACACATTCGGATCAGCTACGGCCCCTCGCTCGAGAACGTCAGCTCAGGCCTCGAGCGGCTCTCCCAAATGGTGCCCCACTAGGGCCAAAATCCGTCCCGGGGAGAGGGTCATTTGTCGACTCGCCCGCAGCGCGGAACTGTCCACGAACGCCTCTCGGCGGCCACTCCGCCACCACCGGCTGCTCGAATGGGTACACGAAAGCGCCTCGCTGGGCGGCGGGCTCGGCGAGGTCAAACGCGCGGGCTTGCGGAGGTGAGGAGCCTGCCCGCTACGGCTCAGGCCGCGTGCGGCGGCGGCTGGGCTCGCGCCGTGAGGATCCGGCGGAGCTCTTCGGCCCGCTGGTAGGCGCCCTCAGTGTGACCAAGTGATTCTTAAGCCGTTGGAAAACAAGGGGTTGCGAGAACGCGTTGATTCCTAGTGAGCATCGGGCTGCCCATCGGGAATCAGGAGTTAAAGGAGGCAAGATGATTGCCATGACCGACACCCTGACCGACGCCGATCTGATTCGCGGTCTCGTCGCGCAAGAAGAAGAAGTCGTCGCGGAGTTCCTCGATCGCTACTGGGCGCGAGCGTTTGGGATCGCCGTCCAGCTCACCGGGGACCCCGCTTCCGCGGAAGACGTGACCCAAGACGCCTTCGTCGCGGCGTTGCGCGGGGTCGGCAAGCTGAGCGAGGGTGACCCGCTGCGGGCCTGGTTCTTCCGAATCGTAGAGAACACCGCCAAGAAGCAGCACCGGACCGATCGACGGCGAAAGGCTCGACACCAAGGCCGCGCCGCCCAGACTCGCGAGCTGAGCGAGGACCCAACCGGCACGGTCGCGCGCAGCGAGGAGCACTCCCTGGTCAAGGCTCACCTCGCTGAGCTCTCGCCAAAGCTGCGCCACACCCTGGCGCTTCGCTACCTCGAAGACATGAGCTTGGCTGAGGTCGCGCGGGTCCTCGACATTCCCCGTCAGACCGTCTCCTCACGGATTCGGCTCGGGCTTGAGTCGCTGCGGAATTCGCTCCAGCCACAGCTCGCGCTCAGCGCGCTCGCGCTCCCCGCGTTGGTCAAGGTGGCCCTGGCAGGATCAGCCCCAAGCGCTCCACCCGCTGGAGTGATCCTGAGCGGGGTCAACGCGATTGCGTCCCTGGCGGAGACGCCTCCTCAGCCCTCGGCGGACGAGATCCTGGCGCAGGCCCGCAAGCCTGGCTGGGCGGTGATGTTCGGCGCCCTGGCACTCCTCACCGCGGCCGTGATCGGAGTTAGCTCCCTGCTCTCGGGCCCAGACGCCGAAGGCTCCGGGAAACGCCTTGCCCAACGAGATCCGCTCAGCCTGGCCCCCACGACCTCGGCGCTCGCCGGGACCGCCGGCGGGACCGCCCGTGAGACGGCGAGTGGGACCGGAGACCCGTGGGTCCTTGACGCGTCTGACGAGGGCCCCGACAAGGCGCCCAGTCCGCCGCCAGGCGAAGAGCCCCTCCCGACGTCTACGTCCAAGACCAAGAACGCCTCGCAGGCCCAGGTCAAGAAGACGGACGAGGGCTGGGTCTTGACCGGGGTCGTTCGTGAGTCGGAGACCAGCCTGCCTGTGGTGGGGGCTCGGATCGGCGTGGGCTACTACGAACAACTCGGCGGTCGGGGGTGGAGCCAAGGTGGCTACGGAGACGTCTCGAGCTTGAGCACCGGGGTCGTGACCGACGCCTCTGGTCGCTTTCGGGCTCCGATTCCCAAGCCCTTCCGGCTTGAGCGCAGAGTCACCCTCGACACGCCGCGAGGCGAGGCGCGTCCCGTGCACTTCTTCGTTCAGGCGAAAGGCCGTACGGCCCTCAAGGAAGATCGAGTGGTCCTCGATCCCAGCAAGCCCATCGAGCTTCGAATGAAGCCGGGAGTCCTGGTCCGGGGTCGGGTCGTGGACGCCCTGACTGGCAAGCCGGTCGCGGGCGCTCACTTGACCTTGAGCGAGAAGGGTCGCATGGGGTCTCTCCCCTCCGCCGATAGCGACCACAGAGGAGCCTTCGAGTTTTCAGTGGCTCCCGATTCGGCCTATGAAATCAGGGTGGAGGCCCCGGGCTACTCCGACTTCGATTTGGCGTCGCCAGCGCTCGACTTGGGCCAGGCCACCGAAGACAAGGAGCTTCGCCTCCAGCCAGCGGCTCTCCTGAGCGTGCGCGTCGTCGACGAGAAGGGCCGCGACGTCAGGGCCCACGTCATGGTGACCCAGGGGAGTGAGGTCAACGAGACCGGACGCTACGGACCGGTGTTCCGCAAGCGGACAGCACAGGAGCTCGCACGTCCCCTCCTTGGGATCTCGTTCGGGGCGCCAGGCCTGACGCTGAAGGGAGTCAGCCAAGATTCGGCTGCCAGTCGCGCAGGTCTCAAGGTCGGTGACGTGATCGTGAAGCTGGACGACCAGGAGCCAGTGGACGACCAGACGCTTCGACGGGTCATGGCGGGGAAGAAGGTGGGAGACAGCCTAAGGCTGGTCGTGCAACGGAAGGACGAGCGGATCGCGCTCACGGCAACTCTCGGAGCGCGCCAGCGCAAGTACGTTCGCGTTCGGGTCTGGCCTCCGCTCCGCTTCGAGACCCTCCCGCCCGGTGGCGGCTACACCGTGACCCTCACCGGGATGTCTAGGAGTGGTGCCCTCTGGGAAACCGAGCGAGTCGTCCGCACCGACCTCGAACTCCGCGCGGGCTCGAACCCCGAGCTGCTCTTGGTCCTTCGTCAGGAGGAGGGGCAGCAGGTCTCGCCCCTCGTCGTGTGCGTGGTGGATACCGAAGGTCAGCCGGTCGTGGGCTGCGAGGTCCGCTGCCAGGAGTCAAAGGGGAGCTGGATCGTGGATTCCGGAGCGCCGGTCAAGACCGACGCTAAGGGCCAGGCGGCTTTCCAGGGGCGGGTCGGAGGCCAATATCGGATCCAACTCGGCCGGTTGCTGGTGCACGAGCCGATCCAGTTCGACCCCAAGACGCATGGGCTCGAACCCTTCGAGTTCCGACTCCCGGGGACCCGCCGTCTCGTCGGTCGGGTTCTTGACGAGCGTGGGCAGCCGATTCCAAATGCCAGGATCTCGGCGGATCTCGACCTGAACGGCGGGTACAGCGTCGGTGAGATCGTCGCAGACCAAAACGGCATGTTCTCTGAGGGCGGTTTCCCCGAGCGCTTCGGCCCCAAGGCTCACTTGTACAACTTCCCCGGATTCGAACTCCCCTGGTCGGTCCCTCTCCCCGAGCTCCAGGGCGACTCGCTGACTGTCACCCTTCGACAGCCGAAGGTCCTCCAGATCCGAGCTGAGCTGGAGCTGGTTCCCGGCGCGGTGGCCCCTGAGGTGTCCGTGCGAGGAATCGGGGCGGGGTTTCAGCTTTCGGACTGGCGTCGCCGCGACCACAAGCTGGTGGGATCAGTGAAGCTGAGCCCCGACTTCGCAGGCGCCTTCGTGTTCCACCCGAAGGGCTTCCTCCCCGTGGTCAGCCCGAGGATCGGCCTCGACCAGACAGCGCTGAGCTTGAGGATCCCTCTCGTTCGCGGTCGGGACCTCCGGGGTGTCGTCCAAGACGCGCAGGGATCGCCAGTGGGGGAGATCCGTGTCTACTACGCTCAGTATCCCGGCGTGTTGCTGGCCATGACCGACCCCGAGGGGAAGTTCACGATCTCTGGAGCGATTCCCCGCGAAGGCTGCGGGCTCGAGCTTCGCAGCTGGCAAATCGTTGGCGCGCCGATTCGAATCAGCGTGAAGGCCGGCCAAACCGATGTCCAAGCCACGATTCCCCAGGTCAGGAGGCGGGTCGAGGATCGGTAGAGACGGCCCGCGATCCTGGCGAACCCGCGTATCGGCTCAGGGGTCGGTGGGCTGGGACGTGACGGGGACCAGGCGCCCTCCGACCATCTCCAGGATCCGATCGCAGCGCTTGGCGGTGGCCTCGCGGTGCGTCACGACCAGCGCTGTCAGCTCGGGGTGCGCATCGAGAACCCCCTCCCAGAAACGCTCCTCGTTCTCGGCGTCGAGAGCCGCGGTCAAGTCGTCTAGGAGGAGCAGCTTGGGGCGCCCGTAGAGCGCGCGGGCGATGGTCAGCCGCTGGCGCTGGCCACCGGAGAGGCCGGTTCCCAAGATCCCCAGCGGGTGGTCGAGGCCCGTCGGGAAGCCCTGAACCTCCTCCCAGAGACCGGCCAAGCGAAGGGACTCCTCAAGGCGCGCCGAGTCCTCTTCGCGCCCCATAAGCACGTTCTCCCGAATCGTGGCCGTGAACAGGACCGGCGTCTGGGGGACATAGCCGACCGCCCGCCGGTAGCTCTCCCCCAAGAGCTCGCGAAGCGGAACGCCGTCGAGGCTGACAGCACCCGCGTCGGGCTCGCAGGTCCCAGCAAGGAGACGGAGGAGGGTCGTCTTCCCTGAGCCGACCTCGCCGATCACCGCCAAGCGCTCACCCTCCCTGAGGTCGAGCTCGAGCGGCCCGAGCGAGAAGGGGGCTGGGATCTTGGAAGTCGCGAGTTGCTCGGCGACGTCTGGCGGTGGACCGGGGTATCCAAACGCGAGGTCTACGGCGCGAAGATGCTCGACGGTCTCGACGGGTCGCTCGCCTCGGCAGGCGCCGCCCTCGCCCTCGCGGTCGTAGTCGTCGATCTCGTCCAGGCGCTCCATACAGACGAAGGCTTGGCGTGAGGTCACGAGCAGATTGGGGAGGTCCATCATCGGGCCCAGAAGCAGCCCCAGGTAGTGATAGAACACGAAGAAGGTGCCCAGGCTCAGGCTCCCGTCGAGCACGCGGAGTCCACCCACACACACAATGACCAGCTGGCCAACGACGTTGGTCGCCTGAAAGAAAATCGAGAACGCGACCCAGAGCTTGGCCAGGCGGAGCTCGTGAACGGCCCGGTCGGTGAGCTGCTCGCCCATAGCGTCGCCGATCCTGGACTCAGCCACGTGGGCCTGGATCACCGTCACGCCCGAGAAGTAAGCCTCCAGGCTAGCGCTCGTCTCACTCGCCGCAGCGCGCTGCGCTTGACTCGCCTCGCGGAGCTGCTTCTTGAGCAAGAGATACACGACCAGCATCGGCGCGATCGGAAGCAGCGACCAGAGCGCGAGGTTCCGATCGAGCGCGAACATCACGATCATGCAGAGCACGATTTGAGTCCCGGAGTTGAGCGCCCGGAACAGGCCTGAGCAACTGAACCAGGCGATCTTCGGATACCCCGCCACGTCGTCGGTCAGGCGAGTGATCACATCACCTGTCCGAAAGCGCGTGAAGAAAGCCTGGCCCTTCTGCATCACCCGGTGGAAGTAGCGAGCCCGCACCCCACGCTCGATCCGGTAGTTCACATGAGCGCGGACCGCGGGGTAGAAGCCCGCCAAGAAGCGCGCCAGCCCGATCGCGAGCAGGATCCAGACGAGCGTGTTGACCTCGCTCTGGGCGACCGTGCCCTCCTCCCCGATCACGCGGAGACGGTCGAGGATCTTTCCGAACACGAGCGGGTAGATCAGAGTCACACTTGCGGAGAGGAAAGTCATGAAGACCAGCGCCGGCAAGAAGCTCCAGCTCCCCTCCCAGGCTCGCGCGATCCAACGCGCCTTCTCGCGGAGGTAGCTCACGCCCCACCCCCCGCGCCGAGCTGGAGCTGGGCGAGCTGACGATAGGCGCCGCCTCGCTCCCAGAGCTCGTCGTGGGTTCCGCGCTCGACGACCTGTCCGTTTGCGACGTACACGATCTCGTCGCTCTGGCGAATCGTCGAGAGCCGGTGGGCTACGATCAGCGCCGTTCGCCCCTTGAGGAGCCGCTCAAGGGAGGTCTGGATCGCCGCCTCGGTCTCGGGGTCGACCGAACTCGTCGCCTCGTCGAGCACAAGCAGCTCGGGGTCTTCGAGGAGCGCCCGAGCCAGGCTGAGCAGCTGGCGTTCGCCATGGCTCAGGTTGCCCCCTCGCTCGGCGATCGTCGCCTGGAGGCCCCCCGGCAGCGCTTCGAGCAGCCGCTCGGCTCGCGCCGCTCGACAGGCCTCGGCGATCTGGTCTGGAGAGGAGCTGCGATCGAACACGCTCAGGTTGTCCGCCAGGCTGCCTGGGAACAAAAACACGTCTTGAGGCACGTAGCCCACGCGACGCCGCCGGGCGTCGCGCTGGAGACCGTTGAGGTCGTTTCCGTCGAGGCTGATCCGCCCAGACGTCGGTTGGTGGTAGCGGAGGAGGAGCTTGACGAGCGTCGACTTCCCCCCGCCCGACGGCCCCACGAGCGCCACCGTCTTGCCCCGAGGGATCGTGAGGTTTATCCCCTGAAGGACTGGCTGACCTAGCTGCCCCTCGTGTTCGGGGTCGGGATAAGCAAAGTGCACGTCCTCGAACCGGAGCGCGTCGAGCCAAGCCACGTCGGGCGAAGCGTCCTCGCTCTCGCCCGTCTCGGGCTCGGTCGAGAGGATCCCGAAGATCCGCGCGGCGGCGACCAGGCCGCGCTGCACCTGGGCCACGAACTCGCTCAGGATTCGAATCGGCTCGAACACCAAGCGCAGGTATTCGAGGAACACGATCAGGCTCCCGACGGTCATGACTCCCGCCGCGACCTTGCTCGCACCGACCCCCAAGACCAAGGCCGCCGAGCCGATCTCGCAGAATCCAAACACGCCCCAAAAGCCGTAGTTGAGGTAGTCAGCGAAGACGTCGTTCTTGTAGCGAGCCTTCTGAAGCTCGTCGAGGTCGCTCTCGGCCCGCGGCCCGTAGTCGTGGTGCCGAACGACCTCGATCCCCTGGACATACTCCGCGACGTGACCCGTGATCGCCGCCAGCAGTCGGCGCGAACGGTGGAAGTAGCGCCGGACGACTCGGAGGTAGGCGCCCAGCATTAACGCGAGGACCAGGAGCCCTGGCGCCAAGAGGAGGGTCGTGTCCCGATCGAAGAGGAACATGCAGCCAAAGATCGCTAGGAAGCTCAGCCCGGCCCTCAGGAGCTGGAGCGTCGTGACCGAGAACAGATCCTTGAGGGCCTCGGTGTCGCTCTCGACACGCGCGATCAATCTGCCGGGCGGCATGTCGCGAAAGAAGGCCGCGTCCTGGGTCAAGATCTTGCGGACGAGATCCTCCTTGAGCTGCATGACCGTCGAGATCCCGACCTTCGCCATCGTGACCCCGAGCAGCGCCTCGAACGTGAACCGGGCCACGACCGCCCCCACGAACAGCAGCGAGAGGATCACGAGCCCGCGAGCGTCGGGGGAGACCGGCACCCAAAACGGGCGATCGACCGGCTGGCCCTGCCCCGTCGCAATGTCGACGACCTGCCCAAGCACCAGGGGCGCCACGAGCCCCAGCAAAATCACCCCCAGCAACAGGACCACCGCTCGCAACAAGGCAGCGCGGTGAGCCAGGTAATAGGGCAAGAGCCGCTTCGCGAGCAGGCCGAGGTCCTGCTTGGGCAGCGTCTCTTCGGGGGGCACGAGGGGTGGCACGCAGACTCCGGGCTGGGGATCCTAGAGGAGGGGAGAGGGCGCCGCCTCCCCGAGAGCTAGCCCAGCCCCTTCAGCGCTCCCGTGCTGTCGCCGTGGCGACGGCCGGGAACCCCCGCGCCGTGCAGCAGGCTCAACCAGAGGTTGGCCAAGGGTGTCTCCGCCGCGAACCGAACGTGGCGTCCCGGCTTGAGCACGCCGCCCAGCTTGCCTGCAACCAGGATCGGGAGGTCGTGGTGGTCGTAGCGGTCGCCGTCACGGATCCCGCTTCCGTAAGTCAACGCGACTTGATCCAAGAGGCGCCGCTCCCCCTCCTTGATCGCCGCCAAGCGCCCGAGCAGGTAGACGAGTTCGCTCACGTGGAACTGATTGATCTTCTCGATCTGCTCTTGCTTGCGCTTGCTCCGGCCGTGGTGACTCAGGCTGTGGTGGCCAGCCCGAACCCCCAAGTGGCGGTAAGTCCGGTTGCTGCCAGCGTTGCCGATCAAGAACGTGATCACCCGCGTGCTGTCACTCTGCAGCGCGAGCACGAGGAGGTCCGACATCA
The DNA here is from genome assembly GCA_016765095.1 of Planctomycetota bacterium. GTDB lineage: Bacteria > Planctomycetota > J058 > J058 > J058 > NORP233. Next base: position 10,602 of record JAESQQ010000693.1, read on the forward strand.
AGCGCAGGTGGCGACGCACGTCCCGCGGCACGCCGCGCGGGAGCGTCTCGCGGAGGCCGCTGGCCCCCTCGGTTTCGTCGGGCGTCCCGCGCTCACCGGACTCGATCGCGCGCTCGACTTCGCGGACCCCGGTCAGGTATTCGTCGAGTCGACCGCGGTCCGCCCGAGGGAGCGTCCGGCCAAGGTCTGCCGCGTCGCCTCGAATCGCGTCCAAGACGCTCTTCCGCTCGGCCAGCCGGCGGGCCTTGAGCTTCGGACTGAGCTTCGGCCCGAACAAGCGCTCGAACACCTGGCGTGGACGGATCTCCTTGCCCTGGGGAGTCTGGGGCGCACGCCAAGACAGGTTGTTCGAGTAAGCGCAGGCGTAGCCAGAGTCGCAGCTGCCCGCGCTCCGTCCAGGCTCGAGCCCGAGCTCGAGCGAAGCCAAGCGCGTCTGCCTCCCCAGCACGCGACTCGCGACTTGATCGACGGAGATCCCACAGCGGATTGGACCCCGCTTGGCCGGGTGGACGCCCGTTAGGAACGCCGCCACGGATCGTGCGTGATCGCCCGGACCGTCCCCTCGGGCGCGCGCTCCGTCAGCAGTCAACCCACCCAGGACGAGGAGGTCCTGCTTGAAGGGCGCCAGGGGTGCCAAGAGCGGGGAGAGCTTGTAGTCAGCCCCCGTCCCGACCGGCGTCCAGCTCGGAACGTGAACCCCGTTCGGGACGTAGAGAAACACCAGGCGCTGCTTGCCCCGATCCTCGCCCGCCTGCGCCGCGCCCCCGAAACCTGCGACCCCCTCCAGCCAAGGCAGCGCCAACAACGCGCCCGCGCCCTGAAGGAACCCCCGCCGACCAACCGCTCGCCCCGCCCGACTCATGGGGCCTCCTTTCGGGTCCAGCCTTGTTGAAAGGCGTTTGTCTGGACCAGCTCCAAGATCAGCGTCCGGAGTCCGACTTCTTCACCTAGGCGCCCAACTAGGGCTCGCGTCTCCTCGCGCTCGCTGCGCGCCAGGGGCCTCCCGAGGGCGTAGGTCAAGAGCGCGCGGCTCAAGCCGACGAGGAACTTCGTCTTTCGCTCGCTGAGCGCTTTGCGGAGTCCGACCACGCCGTTGAGGACTCGGCCGTCGGGCAGCTTCCCGATCACGCCCACGGTCCCCGCGTCTCGCCGCAGCGCGCCGACTCCCGAGAAGCGCTCGAGCGCGACGCCTAGGGGGTCCATTCGAGCGTGGCACGAGCGGCAGTCGGCCTGGGTTCGGTGGAGCTCAAGGCGCTTGGCGAACGAGAGGTCGGGGCGCTCCTTGGCCGCCGGAATCAGGCTGTCCGCCCCCGGCGGGGGGGACGGCGGCGGGTCGTCGAGGACGACCTCTAGGAGCCACTTACCTCGCTTGACCAGCGACGAGCGCTCGGGCTCAGACGTCAGCGTGAGCACGCTGGCGTGGGTCAGGATCCCGCTTCGGCGCCAGGGGAGCGTCACGCGCCGAAAGCGCCCGCCAGCCACGCCGGGCCAGCCGTAGTGGCGGGCCAGGCGCTCGTTCACGAACGTAAACCGCCCGTCGATCACCTCATGAGCCGGGCGGTCTTCCCGCAAGATCGCCTCCAGCACGAGCTCGGTCTCGCTGGCCATGGCCGAGCGGAGCTCCTCGTCGAAGTCGGGGAAGGCGAGCGGGTCTGGGGTCGCCGCCTCAAGACGTCCGAGCTGCAGCCACTGGCGCCCGAAGTCCTCGACGAGGGAGATCGCGCGTGGCTCGTCGAGGAGCCGCTGGGCGTGGCGCACGAAGTCCTTGCGGAGGGTCCCTGCAGCGGCCGCTTGGCTCAAGGCTGCGTCCGGCAAGCTCCCCCAGAGGAAGAAGCTCAGCCGCGAAGCGAGGTGCCGCGCTGAGAGTCGAGCGGGGACACTTCGGGCTGGCCCGCCGTCGAGGTCTTGGCGGAGGAGGAAGTTGGGCGACGCCAGGATCGCGGTCAGCCCCAGGCGAAGGCCAGCTTCAGGCGGCTCCTGGCGGTCACGCGGGCCGGCGATCAGGGTCTCGAGGCGCGCCAGCTCTGCGGCGCGAGCTGGGCGTCGGTAGGCCCGCGTCGCGACCCGCCCCAGGATTTCGGGGAGGTTCTTCCACGTCAGCGTCTTCGCGCCGCCCAACACGCGCCGGTGGCCAGGCGGGAGGGGCGGGCGCTCGAGCGGCCCCTCGAGTTCGATCCAGGCCAGGGCCATGTTCCGGTCGCGGTTGGTGGGGTCCTTGTCGAGCGGGCGGTAGTAGTCGTTGAGGAACGCGAGGCCCACCCGGTGCTTGCCGGCCGCGAGCGGGACGACGAACTCCAGCGTTTCTGGGGCCTTTCGAGTGGAGCGCGTCGAGCGGATTCCGCTTCGGCGCCCGTCGATCCGGAGCCCGACTCGGACGGGATCGGGTCCAGCCTGATCGCCATAGACCCGAGCCTTGATCCGATAGCGCCCCTTGTGAGGGATCACGACTTGTCCCGTAAACGAGCCCGAGGTGGACAGCTTCCGAAAGCCGCGCCCTGCGTTGTGCGCGCGGCCGCGAGCCTCAAGCCCAGACGCGGGGAGGCGAGTCTTGAGCGGCTCGAGCACCAGGATCGACTCCGCCGCGACACGCTCGGCCGCCACAAGGGCGCGCTGGAAGTAGCTTGGCGTCAGCGAGGCGGCCGCGGTCGAGGTGTCGAACCCGTCGGCGACTTCGTCTCGCGGCCAGTCGCGCGTGGGCCGAGAGTGGACCCCGAGCAGGTCGCGAACGGAGTGTTCGTACTCGGCCCGGGTCAATCGCCGCAGGGTCGGTCGGGAGGTAAGCGCAGCCGTCGAGGCGGGCGGCAAGAACCCCTTCGCACGGAGCCAGGAGCCGAGCGCTGCGATCTCAGCTGGGCCCGGACGAGACCCCTCGTGGTCGTCGGGGGGCATCGCACCGGCTTCGACCTTTCGAAAGATCGAGCGCCAGGTCTCTGACGTGATCGGAGCGCCGGAATCGAGGCGGAGGTTCCCGTCCGGTTCCCAGCCCGAATGACACTCGACGCAGTGCTGCGCTAGGAGCGCTCGTCCCGGCGAGGGCTTGGGAGAAGGCTCAGGGCTCGCCTGAGCCAAGAGCGTGAGCCCAGAGAGGAGGAGGAGGAAGGAGGCGAGGCGTCTCACGACCCCACTCTAGCGCCGTCGCGGCCCCGATTGAGCCCGACCTTCGCGGATGTGTGCTCGCGCGGGTCAGCTCCCCTTTTGCAGCTCCGAGACGAGGATGCGGAACTCTGCCCGCGTTCGCGGACCCATGGGCCGCTTGCCGCGCGCTACGCTTTCGGTGCGAGGGCAGGGTCAGGGTCAGGGGGGGGGGCGCCGAGCGCTGTGCCCTCCTCGCCGCTGGAGGCTGGCGTCTCTCCGATCGGAGTTTGGGTCTCCGCTGTCACGGGCGTGTCGTGGTCGTATTTCACTTCCAAGGCAGCGTCGGACAGGCCCTCTTGGTGGTCGCTGACCCACTCCTCTGCCTGCCCGTCCAGGGCAGGCAGATCCGGGACCTCAACCGAGGCACGCTTCAAGACGTAGAACAGGATCACGAAAGCGATCACGGCCACGTTCAGGTTGACTGCGATGGTCAGAGCCGTCGTTCCCACGATGAAGAACAGGTCAATGCCCGCGACTCGTTGCACGATCGCCTCTGGGTTGGGCTCTCGACGCGCGATCTGCCTGCCTGCCGCATGGAGAGGCGCCCAGTCCATGACGTCGTAGCCGACCTTGATCAAGACGCCCGAGAAGACAGCCGAGGGGATCATTCCGATCAAGTCTTGAAGGGCGACCATCTCGATCAGGACGAACAGCCCGACAGCGACACCGGCCAGGCGCATCGTGGCGCCTTCCTTGAGGATCAAGACCGAGCGGATCGTCGCTTGGGCGCCTGGAATTCCCCCAAAGAGCCCCACCACTGCGTTGGCCAGGCCTTGCGCCGCTAGCTCCTTGTTCTGCGAACTCGTCTCGTCGAGACCCAAGTCTTCTTTGACTTTCTTGTCGACCACCAAGGCCGTCAAGAGCGTGTCGAGGTAAGCCAAGAGGGCCAAGCTGCCCACGAAGGGCAGGGCAGCGAGAATGATTGGCCCCGACCAATCTCGTGGGAGCTGCTGCTGGACGAGGTCGCCCAGGGACCCTGCGCCGGCGCCCATCTTGACGAGTCCGACTTCGAGGCCTGAGAGGTGAACTCCCGCCGTGATCAATACGATCGCGGCGAGGGTGCCCGGAATGAAGTGACCCACCTTGGGGATCTTCTTGAGGAGCGGAGGAAGACCGAAACACAACGCGATTGAGACGGACGCGATTGCGACGTTGAGTCCGACTCCACCCAAGATCGGGCCCTCCTCCTTGAAACCGAACAGGGACTTGAACTCTCCGATCCAGATCAGGACAGCGATTCCGTTCATGAATCCGGAGATCACGACCTTCGGGACGAGGGTGATGAACTTCCCCAGTCTGAAGACGGCCATCATGAAGATCGTCGCGCCCGTCAAGATCAGGACGACGTTCAAAAAGTGGTCTGGGTTGGCACCCGGGACGGCTTTGGCGAGGCCCTCGGAGCTCTTCGCGAACACGACCGCGCCGAACATCACCGCTGACATAGGCGCCGTTGGCCCGGAACACTGAATTCGCGTTCCGCCAAACACGGCGCAGATCAAGGCGATCACGCCCGCAGACAGGATCCCCGACATGGCGCCTCGACCGGCGAAGGCGCCGAAGGCCGCACCGAGGCTGATCGCGACGAAGCTGACCGTCAGACCTGCGAGGAGGTCCTTGACGACTCGTTGAGTCAGCGTCCCGCCGGGAACGAATGGTGCCTGGGGCGGACCGGGCGGCTGCGGCGTGTGCTCGCCGTGAGAGGGGCTTGTCATGTGGTGTCAACACGACCGACGAAAGACCCGGCGTCTGGAGCAGGAGAGGCGAGCGGCAAGGCCACGACCCCGGCGGTCCTGCCGCCGAACACGTCGCCGCGGATGTTTCCTAAAAGGCGTTCTTCGAGGCTCACTGCGCAGGCTCACTGATGGACTCGAAGGCTCCTGTTTTTGAGTCGAAAGCGAAGACCTCCGCGCTCTCGAACTGATAGACCCAGGCGTGCAGTTGGAGTCGGCCCGCGTCGAGCGCGACGGCGACCGAGGGGTGAGTCCTTAGGTTGTCGAGCTGGGCGAGCACGTTGGCTTCGACCGCCATCCGAACGACCTCGGGCGAGCTGGGGTCGGCGTCCGGGCCCACCCGCTGCATGATCACTCGCCGCGTGGGCTCGGCGTAGCTCAGCCACGCAGGGATGCTCGTGTCCTTGAGCTTCTCTTGCGAGAAGAGCGCCCCCATGGCTCCGCAGTGACTGTGCCCGCACACCACGATTTGAGCGACGCCCAGGACGGTGACCGCATACTCCACGGTGGCTGCGACGCCGCAGCCGGACTGGACGCCATAGGGAGGGACGATGTTCCCTGCGTTTTGAATCTCGAACAAGTCCCCCGGTCCGGACTGAGTGAAGAGTCCGGGGACGACGCGCGAGTCCGAGCAGGTGATAAACAAGCTCTCGGGGGCCTGCCCTTTGGTCATCTCGCGAAACTGACTGAGTTGTTCGTCAGTCACGTTGGCTTGGAATCGGCGGACGCCTTCAATGAGCTTCTTCATGGAACACCTGAGGTGAATCAACAACGACTGGGGACGCCACGCCCTAGAAAGGGCACGGGTCGAGCCGTGGTGTGGAGTTGTGGGGGTGGAGAGGGGAGAGACCGAGGTTCAACCGAGGAGACGGCAGAGCCTGGGTGCCGCTAGCAGCGCTGCGGGGCCCGCCAGCAGTCCAGCCGGACCCGGGGAGCGAAGGCGTAGGGAGGCCGAAGTGCGGTCTCTCGCTCCGAACAGCCCCCCCAGGGCTTGGGCCGTCGCTTGATGAGGCGACGCGCCGACTCCCCGGCCACCGCCTCGACGATCTCCTCCTCGTGCGACTCGTTGCTCTCGATGTCGTCCTCGGCGTGCCCTATTGCGTGAACCATGGGGCAATGAAGCACGCCCACGAGGAGCGCGAACACGGCGAGGAAGTAGAGGAAGTAGCGGAGGAGGAAGCTCACAACGCGCTGAGTGTAACCACTGCGGCCCTCAGCACGTCTCCCCGAGATGAGGACGCGGGACGGTCAGCGCGGTGGCGCGAGGGGATCGGTCGGGCCAGCGTTGGGGTCCCAGGGGTCGGGGTCGGCGCGCCCGGACCAGCGGTCAGGATCGGGACCTGAGGCCTCGGGCTCGGGATCCCGATTCGGCTCTCTATCGGCGGGGAGCGGGTTGGCCGGGAGTGGGTCGGCCGGGGCCGGGACGCCTGGGTCAGGGTCGGTAGCAGGCGCGGCGCTGGGCTCGGGGGCCGTGGGCTCAAGCCCGGGCTCTGTGGGCTCTGGCGTCGGCGGAGGCCCCTCGCCTGGGAAGAGGGCGCTCGCGACTCGCTCAGGGACGACCGGACGGAGCTCGTCAACGAGGACCAAGAGCGCTTGTCCCGAAGCGCTCTCGCGGACCGAGGTCGCGATCCGCGTCGAAATCCCAGACGCGATCAAGACCAGGACCCCGAACGCGAACAGGCCCTTAAAGACTCCGAGCAGCCCGCCAAAGCGCTGGTCGAGCTCGTCGAACTCTAGCTTCTCGATCCGGTGTTTGAGCTTCAGGCTGAGCACGTAGAGCGAGATCGCCACGAGGGCATAGACCAGGACCCAGCCGGCGAAGCGCCCCACGATCCCCTCGGTGATCAAGCCCCCCACGGGGCCGGACAGGATCGTGGCGCAGATCCCACCCAAGACCAGGGTCGCGACCCCCGACAGCTGCCAGACCAGACCCCGCTTGCGTCCAATCCCGTAGCTGAGCGCCGCGACCACAACGGTCAGAGCGTCGAAGACTCCAATCGGGATCTCAGCCAGGGTCAGCAGCACGACGTCCTCGTCTCGTGGGGGCAGCGCAGCCCCACCTCACTCTTTTCGGTCGTGGAGGGGGTGGAGGTTGAGGGCAGCTTGCCAGCAAGCCCCCCCTTTGGGCTACTTCTTCTTTCCGCCCCCGAGGCCAAACCGCCCCAGGAAGGACTTCGCCTTCAGCTTGAGCTTGCCGCTCTTGATCTCCTTTTCGAGGTCAGCGGCGAGGAGCTTGGCGCTGTGATAGCGGTCCTCCTGCTTCTTCTCGAGGCACTTGAGCGTGATCTCGGCCAAGCCTTTGGAGGTGTGGGGATTGAGGGCGAGGGGGTCGGGCGGCGGGTTCGCCACGAGCTGCTTGATGATCTTGCGGGGGTCTCGTCCGGTGAAGGGAGCCCGCCCGGTCAGAAAGAAGAAGAGCGTGGCGCCGGGCGAGTAGACGTCCGTCGTGGCGTTGATCGGCCCGTGCCCTCCGCGAGGCTGCGCTTGCTCGGGGGCATGTAGCTCGGGGTGCCTACGATGAGGCCCTTGTCCTTACCGGTATCGGTCTCGACGACCAGTCCGAAGTCGATCAGCACGGCCCGATAGGGCTTGGTCGTGGTGTCGATCATGATGTTGTGAGGCTTGAGGTCACGGTGGTAGATCCGCTGCTGGTGCACATAAGCCAAGGCGTGGGCGGTCTCCATCGTCAACCGCGCGGCCAGGATCGGAGGCATTGGCCCGTGGCGGAGGACGTGGGCCCGAGCCTCCATGCCCTCGATCAACTCCATTGAGTAGTAGGTCAGGCCTTGTTCGACGCCGCAGTCGAAGATTCGCACGATGTGGGGGTGGTCGAAGCGGATCTGAACTCGCGTCTCGTGGAGGAAGCGCTCGGTCTCGCGCGGGTCGAGCTTGTTCTCGAGTGCGACCTTGAGGGCCATTCGCCCGGCATAACCGCGCTGCTTGGCGAGGTTTCCCGTCATGCCGACCGGTTCGACTTCGAGCACGACTCCAAATGCGCCGCGCGCGATCTCGCCGTGGACTTCGTAGTCACCGAGGCTGCACTTCTCGAAGCCGAGTCGCAGCTTGAGCCGGCGCTGGAACTCGTCGCGGTCGAGGGGGCCCGGGGCCTGGACGCTCTTCTTCCCGCCCGGTCGCATCGCCGCTGGACTTGCTATCCGAAGCGTCGGATCGCTCGGGAGGCGGGGGCCTTTGTGGATCCGAACCGCCTTGGGGGGCTCCTCCTCAGAGACGATCATTGTCGGCTGGGCGAGGATTTCATCTTCGTCCATGTCGGGGATCGCGAGCCCAATGTCGCTCTCCTCAGGGACGACCATCGTCTGCTGATCGAACACGTCGTCGTCGTCGGCTCCCTCGTCGGGCACGATCATCGTCTGTTGATCGAACACGTCTTCGTCGGGGATCGTCAGTTGGTCGTCAGGGCCCCCTTCGTCGGCCACGATCATCGTCGGCTCGTCGAACACGTCGACGTCCGAGGCGACGTCGAGGACTCGGACGCCAGACCCCATGGGGTCTTCGTCGGCCACGACCATAGTCGGCTGGTCGAACACGTCGTCGTCTGGGTCGTCGTCTTCGTCGGCCACGACCATAGTCGGCTGGTCGAACACGCTTTCGTCCTCGGGAGGGGCTGCCTGAGGAGGGGCTGCCTGAGAAGGGGCTGCCTGAGAAGGGGTTGCCTGAGAAGGGGCTGCCTGCGAGCCGGCTTGGGCCGCCTCGGCGCGGGCCTGCTGGAGGACTTTGTTGAAGGCCGCAGCCAGCAGCTGATAGCCGGCTTGATCGATGAAGCCGGCTTCGGTCAGGAGGCGCTCGAGGGGGATCTTGGGGTGCTTTACCCGCAGCTGCACCGCTTGCTCGAGGCGTCCCGGATCGAGGACACCCAAGTTCAAGGCGATGTTCGCGACGACCTGGTCTCGCTTGTCCATGAAGTGAAGTGAGGATCTTTCGGTGAAGGGGCCAGGCCCCTCGAGAACACCAAGCGTACCTCGCCTCGGCACGGGGCGCAAAAGCCCTCGGCTACCAACCGATCGGCCTTCCCGCCCACGCCCATCCGCGCTAGGTTCTTGCGCCACGCTCTCAGCGAGCAAGGAGATCCCATGAAGGGCCTCAAGCCCGGTCAGCCGATCTACTCGATCAAAGACGTCAAGCGGAAGTTCGGCGATCGCCAGATCCTCAAGGGCGCCACGTTCAGTCTCTATCCGGGCGATCACATTGGTGTCGTGGGCGTCAACGGATCCGGCAAGTCGACCTTGATGAAGATCCTGGCCGGGAAGGACCTCGACTACGAGGGGAGCATCATTCCGATCAAGGGCCTGACCGTGGGCTACGTCCCGCAAGAGCCCGATCTCGACTTGACCAAGACCGTCTACGAGAACGTGCTCGATGGCGTGCGCGACACCCTCGACCTCCTCAAGCGGCGCGACGAGATCTACGAGCTCTACGGCGACCCTGAGTATGCCGAGGGCAAGAAGCTCGAACTGCTCATGAAGGAGCAAGGCGACGTCGAGGAGGCGCTCGCGACCCAGGGGGTCGACAGCGAAGACGAAGTCCTAAACAAGGTCGAGCACGCCATGATGGCGCTCCACCTTCCCCCCAAGGATCACCCCGCCGAAGTCTGCTCAGGCGGCGAAATGCGGCGGGTCTCGCTCGTGAAGGCGATCCTTCGCCACCCAGATCTCCTGATCCTCGACGAACCGACCAACCACCTCGACGCCGAGAGTGTCCTCTGGCTCGAGAACTACCTTGGCCGCTACGACGGGAGCTATATCCTCGTCACCCACGACCGCTACTTCCTCGACAACGTCGCGACGCGGATGCTCGAAGTCGATCAAGGCGTGATTCGCTCCTACAAAGGCAACTACTCCGCCTTCCTCGAGCAGAAAGGGAAGCAGAAGACGGTCAGCGATCGGACCGACGCCAACCTGATGAAGGCGATCGAGCGCGAGCTGATCTGGATTCGCTCCTCGCCGGCCGCGCGTCGGAAGAAGTCCAAAGCTCGGATCACGGCCTTCGGCAAGCTCCAGGATGAGGCCGAGAACATTGATCGCCCGCTCGAAATGGAGCTCCGGCTCCCCTTCGGGCCCCGCCTCGGCTCGAAAGTCCTCGAGATCCGCGGGATCAGCAAGGGCTTTGGCGAGAAGAAGCTGATCAAAGACTTCACCTTCGAGATGCCCCCTGGCGCGATCGTGGGGATCACCGGCGCGAACGGTCTCGGCAAGACGACCCTGATCAAAATGATCATGGGCACCGAGACTCCCGACTCGGGCGAGATCGACATGGGGAAGAACACCAAGATCTGCTACGTCGACCAGACCCGGAATACGCTCAACGCCGATAAGACGGTCTACGAAGAAGTCAGCGGCGGGGCGGAGACCATTGCCTACGGGGCCAAGAACATCTCGATTCGCCATTACCTCGCTCGCTTCCTCTTCTCGGGGAGCATTCAGCAGACCCGGGTCGGCAAGCTCTCCGGCGGCGAGCGAAACCGCGTTCAGCTCGCGAAGTTCCTCCGCAAGCCCAGCAACTTCGTGATCCTCGACGAGCCGACCAACGACCTCGACTTGATCACGCTCCGCGTGCTCGAAGAGGCGCTCGAGAACTTCCCCGGCTGCGCGATCGTGATTACTCACGATCGCTACTTCCTCGACCGCGTCGCGACTCACATTTTGGCCTTTGAGGGCGATGGCAAGATCTACGAGTGCTACGGCTCCTGGGACACCTACCTCGAGCGGCTCAAGGAACGCGAGAAGGAGGCCCGGGTCTAGCGGCTCTTCTGAGCGTCTTCAAGCGCTTTGGGCGGGTAGGTCAGGAGGACCCGGCTGTCCTTGACCTCGAACCCGATCGCGCCCGTGATTCGGCTCTCTTGCTTGGTGGCCTCGACCAGCGCGGCCTCAACGACTCCTTCCAAGAAGGGTCGCGAGAGGGCGCCCAACTCGAAGCCTCCGATGGTGCCTCCGTGCAGCTTGAGGCGCGGAGGTGAGCCCTGACGAAGCACGAGTGAGACGTGCAGGCGGACGTTGAGGTAGCCCTCCCCGTCCTCGAGTGGCTCGACGACCTCGAGCCACATGCTGTCTTTCTCGAGCAGGATTCGAGCCTTCTTGCCATCGTCGGTGTGCTCGGCCTGGGCGAAGAGGAGGGTGTTGAGTTCGCGCTCCCCGAGCGAAACGGTGGTGTCGCCTCCCAGGACTCCGCTCGGGATCTCGTTGAGCTTGAACTTGGCCGCCAGCATTCCTTCTTCGAGGGGCGACCGCTTGATCGCAGCGAAGGGGAGCGGAGTGTCCTGACGCATCGACTTGAAAGAGACCGAGACGTAGCCGACGGTCCCGACCGCGCTCAGAAGGAGCAGGAGCAGGAACAGGCAGCAGCAGCGGCCTGCTGAGCAGCCCTTCTTCTTGTCGTCAGCCATAAAAGCAGCCCCCTTGTTGGGTGGCTAGCCTACCCGCCGGGCGTCTGTGGGTCCCCCCGAAACGACGCGAGGCCGAGCGCGCTAGCGCTCGGCCTCCACGGAGCCTCGGTCGAGAGGGCGTCGCTCGAAGGCGTTGCCTACTTCTTGGCCTTGGCCTTGCCTTTGGCCTTGGCGGCCGCGGGATCGGCGACTTGGAAGGCGCCGATCTTGCCCAGGACGAGCGGGAGCACGACCATGAAGCCAAGCACGCCCAAGCCGGGGAGCACGAGACCCTTGCTGATCAGGAGGCTGATGATCAAGAGCCCAAACGACGAGTAGAGGATCATGGAGACCTTCCGCTTGTCGTGGAGCAGGATCGGGGCCGCCACGAACATGGACGAGTAGGTTCCGACCACGATTCCAAACAGGAGCGCGACCGAGAGCCCTTGAATGCTCTGGAGCCCGCCGAAGCTGGCGAAGAAGAGCACCAGGCAGACCAAGAAGCTCGTGACCGAGGTCAGGACCGTCCGACTGAGCGTCTTGTTGATCGCGCCGTTGACCAGCTCTGCGGTGTAGGTCTTGGCCTTGGTGTCGGCCTTGTCCTCTCGAATTCGGTCCAGGATGACGATCGTGTCGTTGATCGAGTAGCCAACCAGAGTCAGGAAGGCCGAGATCGTCGTCAGGTTGAATTTGACGTCGAACGCGACCCCGGTCATGTCGAGGATTGCGTCCAGGATCGCGAGGAAGCCCAGCAGCGCGAGCACGTCGTGGAACACGGCCACGATCGCCGCGATCCCAGACCAGAGGTCGAAGCGCAGCCAAACGTAGAGGCAGATGATCACCACGCAGGCCATGGTCGCGATCAACGCCTTGCTGCTCAGGTTCTTGGCGACCGCCGCCCCGACGGTGTCGACGTTGGGGAAGGGGACCGCGACCGCGAAAGTCGCGCCGTGGCGTTGTGCCTGCTCGAGGCCCTCCTTAAAGAGCTCGGCGTAGTCCTCAGCTCCGGACTCCGCGATCACTCCCGTGGTCACGATCAGCGAGGTCAAGCCGTCCTCACTGGGCGGAATCAGCTTGCCCGCCGCGTCCTTGGGCGCCTCGACGGTGAAGCCACCTGCGAGGGCCATCCCCTTGAACTTAAGGATCCGAACCTTGGCCTTCTTCTGGTCCAGGCTCCCCGCCATCTTGTTGAGGGCCCCCGGGAGCTGCGTCCTGAGCGTGTCTGGGGTGATCAGATCCTCGTTTCCGTCGTCCTTCTGGACGAAGTTCGCCGTGAAGCGAGCGCGGACTTGACCGGGACCGGCCTTGAGGAGCGTGACCTCGACCGGATAGGCCGTTACGAGGTCGGCCGCGAAGATCTTCTTGATCTCGCCGTGGAAGTATTCCTGGTCCGCGGCTGCCTTGGCGGGCACGGTCGGGATGTCAGGGGGCGGACTGGGCCCACCGGCTGTCGGTCCTCCCGGCGCACCGCTCCCCGAGTCCACGGGGGCTGGGGCTCCGCTCTCGACGGGTGCCTGACTGCCGCTCTCGACCGGCGCCGGGTCCCCGCCCCCGTCCCCGCCCCCGTCTTGGCCGTAGGCCGCAGGGATGATCGCGTCGAGCAAAGAAGCGCTCTTGGGGGCCGGTTCGACGCCCGAGGTCGACTCCACGCGTCGCGTCCGAACCTGCCACTCGTAGCTCTTCTCGCCGATCGACTTGCCGATCCGCTGGACTTCGATCTGGGTGTTCGCCTGACCCCTGAAGTGGTCCTTGATCCGCTTCGTGACTTCGTCCTTACCCATGGCACGGTTGAAGCGCATCGAGATCACGGTTCCGCCCGTGAAGTCGATTCCGAGTGACTTCTCGCCCCGAGCCAGGAACACCAGCCAGCCGACAATGATCAAGGCTGCCGAGAAGAGCATTGCCTTCTTGTTGGCCGCGAAGAAGTCAATGTTCGGGCGCGCGAAGAGCTGCATGAACTTGATCTCGGTGATGACTTCCTTGGCGACCAAGAACCCGTAGATAAAGCGCGTCACGAACAGCGCCGTGAACATAGAGACCACGATTCCGATCGTGAGCGTGAGCCCGAAGCCCTTGATCGGCCCCGTTCCGACCCACATCAGGACCAGGGCGGTCAACGCGGTCGTGAGGTTGGCGTCGAAGATCGTCCAGAAGGCCTTGTCGTAGCCCGTCTGGACCGCGACTTTGAGTTTGGCGCCCTTGGCTGTCTCTTCGCGAATCCGCTCGAAGATCAGGATATTGGCGTCGACCGCCATGCCTGCCGTCAGCAGGATTCCAGCGATTCCAGGCAGCGTCAGCGTCGCGCCGAACATGCTCAGGGTTCCAAAGATCAGGAACAGGTTGAGGCCTAGCGCTATGTTGGCGACCATTCCGCTGCGGAGGTGGTAGTAGACCGCCATGAAGATCACGACGAGCAAGAGCGCGAGCCCGATCGAGATCGTGCCGAGGTTCTTGGCCTTGTTGCCGAGTTGGGCTCCGATCTCCTTGCTGTAGGCCTTGATCGGTTTAGCCGGGAGCGAGCCGGCCTTGAGGATGACGACCAAGGAGTTGATGTCCGAGTTGTTCTCGTCCAGCGTCTTCTTGTTGTCGTACATCTCGATGATGCCGTTTTTACCGATCGCTTGGCGGATCGTCGGCGCCGACTCGAGCTTGCCGTCGAGCACGACGGCGAGGTTCTTCTTGACGTAGGTCGTCGTCAGCTTGAGGAACTTCTTGGTCCCCTTGCTGTTCCACTTGAAGCCCACGCAGGGGAGGTTGTTGCTGTCGGCCTGGCGGCTCGCGTCGGCGAGCAGGTTTCCGTCGACGTATTCGGCCTTGCCTGAAGCCGTTCGGTGGTGGAGCAGGACCCAGTGTTTTCCCGCCGGACCCGTCCAGGAATGAGCCCGCGCCGGGTCGTCAGGATCCGACAATTCGGCGATGTCGTGGATCGCTGTCTTTTCGTCCCAGCTCCCTACTAACTTCGCCGAGAGGACTCCTTTAATCCGTGTGATTCGATCGACTTGACCCATCTCGGTCACCAAGATCTTGAACTGCAGTCGACCGGATCTCTCGATTTGGGACTCGATCTTCTTGGTCTGAGCCGGGGTCGCGCCCGGGATCTGGATCACGATCTTGTCGATGCCCAGGCGCCGAATGCTGAGCTCCTTGATCCCCAGGGTGTCGATTCGCTTCTGGAGGACCTCGACGGTGTCGTCGGTCTCCTTGGACGAGACGATCCGGGTCGGAGCGTCGGGGTCGCGGAGCTGATAGATCAGCTCCTTACCACCCTGCAGGTCGAGCCCGAGGGGGATGCTGTTGAAATAAATTGCGAGTCCCCACAGGACGACGAAGAACGTCGTTAGGAGGGCCTTCCAGGTGTGATTTTCGTACATGACTTCAGCTCAGCTCTTGTTCGCCTCGTCCGCAGCGGGCTTGCCGGCAGGCTCGCTCGCTGTCCCCTCCGCCACGACGATTCGGGCAATGGCCGCTTTCACAAAGCGGACCTTTGCCTTGGTTTGATCGTCGATTCGGAGGGTTACCTCCTCCCCCTTCAGGTTGACCACGGTTCCATACATGCCACCCGTGGTGAGGACTTCGTCCCCACGCTTGAGCGCTTCCATCAACTTGGCCTTCTCGTCCGCCTCTTTCTTTTGAGGACGGATGACGACCAGGTAGAGGAACGCGAACATCATCACGATCATCATCATGCTGAAGGGGTTGAAAGGCGCCGACTCAGCGAGAGTCAGACAACCGGCCCAGATCGAGGGATGCATGGAAACAGCCAACAGAAAGGAGGGAGGGCGCCGGAATCGACCGAAGCGACGACGGTGCCCAGAGTTAGGAGGGGCGGGATTCTATCACCGGTCCTGCGCCAGGCAATCTAGGGGGCAGGCTCGACCGGCGAGGATTCGCGAGCTCTCCCCGGCGTGCGTAACTCCAGTGTCGGCGAAGCGACGAAACGCATTTGGCAACGATCTGGCGAGTGTCACGCTTCTGAGACCGAATGTGACCTGCGCGCGCATCGCGAAGGGGTTCGGCGTTGGCGCGTGGGTTGCTCGGCGTTCGCTATGAGCCATCTCGCCCCCCTCCCGATCGCCCTCGCCCTCAGCCTTGCCCTGGGCGGCTTGGCGCTCGGCCAAGACTTTGAACTCCGGGGCGAGCAGCTCTCAGGCCGAGTCCGAGTGGCGGACGGCCTGGCCAAGTTCAGCGTCTTGCGGGGCTCCGCGAAGGAGGTCCGAGACTATGAGACGAAAGCCGAGCCCCTCCCCGGCGGCGGGGTTCGACTGACCTTCTCCGTTTCGGCTAAGACGCCCGCCCTGCAAGGGATGCTGGCCTGGCTCCGCAAGCCACGCTTCAACCGCCAGGCTTGGAAGCCGAAGGTCCGAGTCGTGATCGCCGACATGCTCCCGACAGCTCCCGGGGTCCTCCAGGGCAGCGTCGACGGTGAGGACCAGACCTGGACCCTTCGCATCCGAGCCCAAGACTCGTGGACCGTGCTCGTGATCCCAGGGCTCTCGACCAACTCCTGGAACAAGATCGGGATCCCCTACCTCGACGAGAACCTTCGCGCGCTGCGCGCTCGGGGCCTCCGCGCCCGTCGACTCGAGATCAAGACCGAGGACGGCGTGCTCAAGAACGCCGCCTACATAGCCGGCGAGGTCCGCGCCGAGGCCAAGCTTGGCCGGCGGGTGGTCCTCCTCGCCCACAGCAAGGGCGGGACGGACGTCACGGCCGCGATCGCGCTCTACGCCGACATTCGCAAACACGTCGTGGGCGTGATCGCGATTCAGCCCGTCTACAACGGGAGCTACGTCGCTGACCTCGTCGCGAAGCAGAAGGTCCTGCGCGGCTCGATGGCCTTTGTGTTCGAGAAGGTCTTTAAGGGCCAACGCGACGCGGTCATTGACTTGACTCATGAGAAGCGCGCCGCCTTCGTGGCTGCCCACCCCTACCCCGCAGCCACGATCCCCACGATCGTGATCCGTTCGACCTTCAATCGCCGCTTGAGCAAGTCAGCGCTCTACGCGACGCAAAAATACATCAAAGCTCGCCACGAGCTCGAGAGCGACGGCCTCGTGACTTTGGCCGACCAGACGATCCCTGGGGCAGCCCAGACGATCTCCTTGGCTGACTTGGATCACTTCGAGCCTGGCGTTCGCCTCGAGAGCCCGCACCGACCCATAGACGTGACCAACGTCGGCCTCGACGCCCTCCAAGCGGCCCTCGCACGTCGACGTCCGGCCGCCAGCCAACCCCAGGCCCAGATCGGGCTTCCCCTCGGGCGATAGCGTGTCACCGATCGGGTGTCCAGGCGGGTTCCCTTCGCTTCCGGTTAGCGCGAGAGCAGCCTGCATGCTGCCGTCGAACTCAGGAGAGAATCGATCCAGGGGTTCAGGAGTTCGGGTGCGCGGGAGGTTCCAGAGAGGCCGGCCGGCACGGCCTTGGAACCGGGCGGGGGTGAACCCCGCCCCTACCAGAGCCTGTTGCGAGCCGCCATGGCAGGCTGACGCGGGCGATCTGTGGGGTTTACCCGGGTAAACCCCAATGCCAGGAGTCAGCTGCGAGCCGCCATGGCAGGCTGACGCGGGCGATCTGTAGGGTGCGGGGTTTACCCCCGCCCGGCGTCTGTCCCGTAGAGACACGTTTCACTGCTGATACCCCGTGCCTCAGCAGGTCTCTCAGGGATCGGGGTGGAACTGAGCATGGACCCGCGCTAGGCGAGCTCCGTCGAGGTGTGTGTAGACCTGGGTCGTGGTGACCCGGCTGTGGCCGAGGAGCTCCTGGACGACGCGTAGGTCGGCTCCACGCTCGACGAGGTGGGTCGCGAAGCTGTGTCGGAGCGTGTGCGGCGAGGCTGCGCTGGTCGGGATCCCGGCCCGGCCTAGGTGGCGTCGGACGATCCGAAAGACGTCAACGCGAGACAAGGAACGGCCGGCGCGACTCAAGAAGAAGCGGGCTCCAGCGCGACCCCGACGTCGAGCCGCGAGGCGAGGTCGACCTTCGCGGAGGTAGCCCGCGAGCGCCGCCGAGGCTCGGCCACCGAGCGGTGTCTGGCGCACTTTGCGCCCCTTGCCGAGCAGGCGGAGCACGGCCAAGTCCTCGCCGGCGCTGGCGAGGGCTTCCTGGACCGCTCGGAGCGGCAGGTTCGCGACTTCGCTCGCGCGGGCCCCCGTCGCGTAGAGCAGCTCGAGGAGCGCGCGATCTCGAATCGCGAGGGGAGCAGGGCCGCTGGGCGCTGCGAGGAGGGCGGCGACCTGCTCGGCGTTGAGGACGCGTGGGATCGGCGAGCCCTGGCGAGCGTGGGCGACGCCCTCGCAGGGGTCTTCCTGGATCCAGCCTTCCTCACGGAGGAAGCGAAACAAGGAGCGGCAGGCGGCCAAATGGCGCGCCACGCTGCGGGGAACGAGCCCGCGCTCCGCGAGTCTGGCCAAGTGGCGACGAAGGTCGCGGGGCGTGACCGCGGGCGGCTCGACTTCAGGTCCGAGCGTCTCGAGGAGGGCTCGGAGGTCGCCCCGATAGGCCGAGAGGGTGTGCGGAGAGGCGTCTCGCTCGGCCTCGAGGCAGTCTAGAAACGCGCTGACGGCCTGCTCCATGGGTCCTCCTCGCGTGGATCCGGCACCTCTCCTGTTTCGGTTCGGCGGCGCCAGGACTTGAGCGTCAGCGAGGATCTGGGCCGTCAGGAGGTATTTCCACGTCCCGCGGGGCGCCTGGCCAGAGACTCCCTATGATCGCCGCCTGAATGGAGGTGCCCGTGTTCCCCCCTGGTGCGTTGGTGCGCGACGTCGAAGCCCCTGAGTCCGGCGTCGGGCGAGTCCTCTGCTACGACGCTGAGTCGCGGGCGGCGGACGTGCTCTTCGAGGCCGCTGAGCAGCCTCGCGTCGTCCGACCAGGCGACACGGTTCGCCGTCTGGCCCTCCAGCCCGGTCAGGGCGTGCGAACGCTCAAGGGCGCCGAGGGCTTGGTTCAAGGCTTCTGCGAACGCGAGACGGACCAGCCCTGGTACTACAACGTCTTGATCGGTGAGGCGGTCCAGGAGCTCTCCGAGACGGAGCTCGAGCCGCTCCCCCCCGCCAGTGGTGACCCGCGAGAGCTCTTGCGCGCCCTTCGCTGGCGAGGCGGCTGGCGGTTCTTCACGCGCTGGAATCTCTACGACAAGGCCGCCGGCTGGAGCGGCGAGGCCATGGGCCTACCCGCTTGGCTTGCGACCCGCCGTCCGCTCTCGCCCGTCGCGATCGCCGCCGCCCAGCGCGTCCTCTTTGCTCGGGAGGCACGCGCCGTCCTGGCCCTCCCCACCGCGC